>JBIHZO010000098.1:0-9471 GCA_044231405.1 Cypionkella sp.
CGATGTTGGGAAAACGGGTGATGGGCAGGCTGTTGAAGGACTGGTAGCCCAGCACCATCAAGATAACGAAGGCCAGGATCGGGGCCAGTGGGTTTCGGATCGCCCAAGCTGAAAAGTTCATGGCTTTACCTGTCAGTTGGTTGCAGCGGGGATGGGGTTGATCTGGTCGCCGTCACGCACGAAAGACCCTGCCTTTTTGACCAGCAGATCGCCCGGTGCGATGCCTTTGATGATCTCGACCCAGCCGCCATCACGAATGCCTGTTGTCACCGGAACGCGGGCGACCGATGCGCCACTGACCTTCATGACTGTGGCCGCACCTTCAAATGACCCGACAGCGGTGACAGGAATGGCGATGGTTTCGCGTTCGACCACCAGAATGGAGGCCTCAACGAACATGCCCGCGCGGATTGTGGTGGTGTCGGCGATGGTGATGCGGGCGCGGCCAAGGCGGGTGGCGGCGTCGATGGTCGGTTCGACAAGGCGGACGGTGCCCATCAACGGGGCGGTGCCGCCGACTTGGGTCAGCACAGCGGTTTGGCCGGGAGCAACGCGGACCAGATCAACCTCGGACAGGTCGGCCCGCAGTTCCAGCGCGCCGTCACGGATCAGGGTGAACATCGGCTGACCTTGAGCGGATGCGATGGCCCCCAGTTGCGCATTTCGCGCGGTTATCTCTCCGGCGAAAGGGGCTTTGACTTCGGTCCGTGACAGTTGCAGCGCCAGATTGTCCAGTTGCGCCTGCACCAGTGTTTGCTGTGCGCGGGCAGATTCAAGCGATTGGGCGGCCACGGCGGCACGGGCGTTGGCGGAGGTTGCTGCGGCTGCGGATTGCTCGGCGGCGGCTTGGGACGCAGAGCCTTGCTTGCGCAGGGCTGCGGTGCGGTCGGCGACACGTTGCGCTTCGGCCGCGGAGCTGATCGCTTCCAGTTGCTGCGCTTCGGCCTGCGCGATCAGGGCGTTTGCGGCGGCATAAGAAGCGTTCAGCTGGGCCTTTTGCAGTTCCAGCGTGCTGGACGACAGCCGTGCCAGCACCTGACCCGCTTGCACGGTATCTCCGACATCGGCCAGCAGGGCCTCGATCGGTTGGCCCTCGATCAGCGGGGCGACCTGCACGGTTTCCACCGGGGCAACAAGGCCAGAGGCTATGACCACATCGCGCAGGATGCGGGTTTCAACCGTCGATACAGTGATAGCAGGCAAGGTCAGGGCAGGTGCGGAGGCGTCTTGAGCAAAAGCCGGGGCGGCGATGGCAAGCAAAAAGAGGGAAACAGCAAAGCGCATGGTCAGCCTTTCACGCGGGCGCTGGCAACGTCGTCCAGCGTTTGATCAATTGTACGCAGGATCAGCGCGTTCAGATCAGCGCGAGCTTGCGTGTCTTGCGGGGCCATCATGGCCGCTGATTTCACCAGCAGCACAAGAAACGTGGCATGGGCGGTAAAGCGGTCTTGCACCTGTGCCAAAGGCAGGTTGGTGACGGCGGCAAAAACCTTGGTCAGATAGGCCGAGACAGTGGTTTCCATGTGCAGGCAGGCCATCCCAATTTCCGGCTTGCGTGCGGCTGCAGCGGTGATCTCAGCCCACAACTGCCCATCGTGGCAGGATTGGTGCTGTTGCACCCGCAACCGAACATGATGGCGCAAGGCGGCCATCGGATCAGGCGCGTTCAGGGCAGTGGAAAACTCTTCCTCCATCTGTCGCAGATCATGGGCGATCAACTGGTCGACGATGGCGGCTTTGGAGGGGAAGTAGCGGTAGAAATTGCCCACGCTGATGCCCGCCGCGCGGGCCAGATCCTGCATGGATGCCCCGTCAAAGCCCTTTTCAGCAAAGGCCGTGCGCACGGAGGCCAGAAGTTCGGCGCTGCGCTGGTCAGGGGAGTTGAGGCCGGTTTCGGGCATTTTGATCTTGCTGAGGTTGAGAATGAACGTTCATTCTCGATGTAGGGGATCTTGCGGCAAGGTCAAGACGAATTTCTGAAACTGCGGTTTTGGTATGTAACTGGGCGAGGTGCCGCCAGCAAAAACGGGCCAGTTGTTGCGCGCGAGGCAGGGGCCGTGTATCACGCGACAAAGCATGTCTGGGGGAAGTTATATGCGTCGGGTTGTCATCACGGGTCTGGGTATGGTCACACCGCTGGCATGCGGGGTTGAGGAAACCTGGGCGCGGCTGCTGGATGGGCAGTCCGGCGCAGGGCCGATAACGCGGTTTGATGCCAGCAATGTGGTGACACAATACGCTTGTGAAATTCCGTTCGGTGATGGTACCGATGGCACCTTCAACCCCAATGACTGGATGGAGCCGAAAGACCGCCGCAAGGTGGATGACTTTATCCTTTACGGCATGGCGGCGGCGGTTCAGGCGGTGCGTGATGCCGGTTGGGACAATGCCGATGAGGAAGGCAAGTTGCGCACTGGCGTGATGATTGGCTCGGGGATCGGAGGTTTGACCTCGATCGCGGAAACCGCCGTCTTGATCAAGGAAAAGGGGCCGAAACGGGTTTCGCCGTTCTTTATTCCGGGGTCTTTGATCAACCTGATCTCGGGTCAGGTTTCGATCCGATTTGGTTTCAAGGGGCCAAACCATGCGGTGGTGACGGCCTGTTCCACCGGGGCACATGCCATTGGCGATGCCGCGCGGTTGATCATGTGGGGCGACGCGGATGTGATGATTGCGGGCGGGGCCGAGGCGCCGATTTCTGAAATTGGGATCGCTGGCTTCAACGCTTGCAAGGCGTTGTCCACCAAGCGCGGCGATGATCCGACCAAGGCCAGCCGCCCCTATGACGCCGATCGCGACGGCTTCGTGATGGGCGAGGGTGCGGGCGTGGTGGTTTTGGAGGAATATGAACACGCGGTGGCTCGTGGGGCACGCATATACGCCGAAGTGCTGGGATATGGCATGTCGGGTGATGCGCATCACATCACGGCGCCAAGTGAGGACGGGGAGGGCGGGTTCCGTTCCATGCAAGCGGCTTTGAAGCGGGCGGGGATTTCTCCGGCGGATGTGGATTACATCAACGCGCATGGCACTTCGACCATGGCCGATACGATTGAGCTGGGAGCGGTGGAACGGTTGATGGGTGATGCGGCGAGCAAAGCCACGATGTCATCGACCAAGTCGAGCATTGGGCATCTGCTGGGCGCAGCTGGCGCGGTCGAGGCGATTTTCTGCGTGCTGGCGATCCGCGATCAGATCGCCCCACCGACGATCAATCTGGACAATCCTGCGGTGACGCCGAAGCTTGATCTGGCACCCAACAAGGCGGTGAAACGCAAGATTGACATCGCGCTGTCGAATTCTTTCGGTTTTGGCGGCACCAATGCAAGCCTGGTGCTGGGTAAGGTGGCGGGCTGATGTGGCGGTCGGTTGCCTCTAATGCGCTGACGTTGTTCATCGTTTTGCTGGTGGTGGCCTCGGGGATGCTGGCTTGGGGTCGGCAGGCATACTCCGGGCCGGGGCCCTTGGCCGAGGCGATCTGCTTCAAGGTGGAAAAGGGTGCGTCTTTGGGGCAGGTCAGCCGGGCCCTGCAAACCGAGGGCGCGGTGTCTGACGCGCGGATCTTCCGGATCGGCGCGAATTATTCGTCCAAGGCCACCGCGCTGAAATTTGGCAGCTATCTGTTGCCGGCCAAAGCCTCGATGGGCGAGGTGCTGGCGGCGCTGACGGATGGCGGCCAATCGACCTGCGGGCGTGAGGTCAACTTCCGTATCGGTGTGGCGAAGGCTGAAGTGGTGCTGCGTGAGTTGGACCCTGTCAGCAATCGCTATGTCGAGGTCGTCAAGTTTGACCCGGCAGTTGATGCCGTGCCTGCGCAATATGTGGATGTGGCGGAGGCGTCTGATTTGCGCTGGCGGGTGACTTTGGCAGAAGGCGTAACCAGTTGGCAGGTTGTGGATGCGCTGAAACGGGCTGATTTCCTTGAGGGGACCATTGACGCGGTGCCAGCAGAAGGGACGCTGTCGCCCGACAGCTATGACGTCGACAAGGGATCGGCGCGGGCCGATCTGATCAAGGCGATGACCGATCAGCAGACCGCGACCTTGGCACAATTGTGGGCCGCGCGCGCCGAGAGCTTGCCCTATGACTCGCCTGCCGAGGCTTTGGTGATGGCGTCGATTGTCGAAAAGGAAACCGGAATACCGGAAGAGCGCAAGCAGGTGGCCAGCGTCTTCATCAACCGTCTGCGCGACGGGATGAAGTTGCAGACAGATCCGACGGTGATTTATGGGCTGACCAAGGGCGAGGGGTTGCTGGGGCGCGGGTTGCGGCAAAGTGAGTTGCGGCGCGAGACGCCGTGGAACACCTATGTCATCGATGGGCTGCCGCCGACACCGATTGCCAACCCCGGACGGCTGAGCATCGAAGCTGCGTTGAATCCAGACACCACGCCGTTCCTCTTCTTTGTGGCCGATGGATCAGGCGGGCACGCTTTTGCCGAAACCCTGGCGCAACACAATGAAAATGTTGCCAAGTGGCGCGAGATTGAGGCCCAGCAAGGTTTGACCGAGGGCGCTACGGGTGTGCAGGGCGACTGAGGGTGCCGGGTCGGCAGGTTTGACGTCAAGCGGTTGAAAGCCGCAACGGGCAGCGGGCGGGCAGCGTACGCCGAATGCAACCCTGACGGTTTTGATTGACTCTGCGCACTGCCTGAGGTATATGTTTTGACATGCTAGAAGAAGTGGGCAAGCGGCTCGGGGGTGTCCCCGCAGCCGCTTTTTCATTTGGCTCGTGCGGGGGGCATGAGAGGCGGATCAAGCAGGATATGACAATACATTTCTCCACCGGAGAAGCGCCGCCGGTCGATCTGCTGGCGGCAACAGAGCAACTTTACCATGAAACGGCGCAAGAACTGGCGCGGGCGCTGAAGGCGATCCGCGATGGCCGGTTTGATGAGATCAAGGCGACTGTTCAGGTCGTGCGCGATCTTAAGGCGGCTTTTCAGATGGTTATGGATGAAAGGGGACGTTTTGACAAACTTAGCAAACAGCTTTCCGGTCGCATCGGGTCCGGCACACTCGACCTTGACGCAGCGCGAGATGAGGTCGGGCGCAGACTGGCTCGCCTCCGCAACGCCAGCGGATGTTGACGCGTTTCTGACCAGTCTGAGTGACAATGCCTTGTCGGCCCTGCCGTGGATGTTTGAGTTCTGGGCGCTGCAACACCAATTGCCGCCCGAGGGTGCGTGGAAAACATGGGTGATCATGGGCGGCCGTGGGGCAGGCAAAACCCGCGCCGGGTCTGAATGGGTACGGTCGGAGGTGGAGGGGGCCACACCGCTGGACGCGGGGCGATCGCGGCGGGTGGCATTGGTCGGCGAAACCATTGATCAGGTGCGCGAAGTGATGGTTTTCGGTGACAGCGGGATTTTGGCATGTTCACCGCCCGATCGTCGTCCGCAGTGGGAGGCCACGCGCAAACGATTGGTCTGGCCGAACGGCGCGGTGGCGCAAGTGTTTTCGGCTTTCGACCCGTCCAGTCTGCGGGGTCCACAGTTTGATGCGGCCTGGGCGGACGAGTTGGCGAAATGGCCAAAGGCGGATGAGGCATGGGAGCAGTTGCAGTTCGCGCTGCGACTGGGGGATAATCCCCGGCAGGTGGTGACGACGACGCCGATGAATGTGGCGGTGCTGAAGTCCATCCTGAAGAACCCGTCCACGGTGATCACCCACGCACCGACCGATGCCAACCGGGCCTATCTGGCCGCGTCATTTCTGGAAGAGGTCAAGACGCGTTATGCCGGGACGCGGACGGGCATGCAGGAGCTTGAGGGACTGCTGGTCGAGGATGTGCAGGGGGCCTTGTGGACCACCGCGATGTTGGAGGCGGGGCGGTTGAACATGGCGCCTGCCTTGTCGCGCATCGTGGTGGCGGTGGACCCGCCGGTGACGGGGCACAAGAAGTCGGATGAGTGTGGCATTGTGGTGGTGGGGGCGATCACCGAGGGGCCACCGCAGAACTGGCGGGCGGTGGTGTTGGAAGATTGCAGCGTACAGGGAGCATCCCCGGATCAATGGGCGCGGGCGGCGCTTGCAGCGATGGATCGGCACAAGGCCGACCGGTTGGTTGTGGAGGTTAATCAGGGCGGGGACATGGTGACATCGGTGGTGCGGGGCATCGACGCGCTGGTGCCCTTGCGGGCGGTGCGGGCCACGCACAGCAAGGCGATACGGGCCGAACCCGTGGCGGCGCTGTATGAGCAGGGGCGCGTGGCGCATTTGCGGCATCTGGGCGCATTGGAAGAGCAGATGTGCAAGATGACGGCGCAGGGCTATCTGGGCAAAGGCAGCCCGGACCGGCTGGATGCTTTGGTCTGGGCGTTGACTGAATTGATGGTGGAGCCGTCAGAGAATTGGCGTGCGCCAAAGGTGCGCAGTTTGGGGTGATGAGGGGCAAGCAAAGGTCCAGTGGACCTTTGCCCCAAAGAATGCACGCCTCTGGGGCGGGTGGGGTGCTGCGTTGTCTGCGGCACTGCCAAACCCCGCACAACGCCCCGGAGGCAGCGCGCGCTGCCCTGAAGGTCTGTAAACGTTTCACCAATACATATGGGTTCAGACAGCCAGATAGCCCGTGCAAACAGATTGAAGGGCAGCAGGAAACAGGAGCTTTGCAGAATGGTGTTCGATTTCCTGAAACGCGCGCCTCAGGTGGCGGTGGCCGCGATGGGCGAAACGAAGGCGTCGGCCACCGGGCGCGTGGTGGCTTGGGGCACTTCCGGCCGGGTGGCTTGGTCGCCGCGCGATCTGGTCTCACTGGCCAAATCGGGCTTTCAGGGCAACCCGATGGGGTTTCGCGCGGTCAAGTTGATCTCGGAATCGGCAGCAGCTTTGCCTTTGATTTTGCAAGATAATGACCGGCGCTATGACATGCATCCGGTGCTGGATCTGATCCGTCGCCCCAACGGCGCGCAGGGGCGGGCAGAGTTGTTCGAGGCGATTTATGGACATCTGCTGCTGTCAGGCAACGCCTATATCGAGGCGGTGCCGGGATTGGGCAAGTTGCCGGGCGAATTGCATGTGCTGCGGTCTGACCGGATGGCGCTGGTGCCGGGCGCCGATGGTTGGCCGGTGGCCTATGACTATGCCGTGGGTGGGCGCAAGCACCGCTTTGCGATATCAGCGGACAGCCAGCCGATCTGTCACATCAAGACCTTTCACCCGCAAGACGACCATTACGGCTTCAGCCCGTTGCAGGCGGCGGCAGTGGCGATTGATGTGCATACCAGCGCCAGCACGTGGTCCAAGGCGTTGCTGGACAATGCAGCCCGGCCTTCGGGGGCGATTGTCTACAAAGGCAGCGATGGGCAATCGCAGTTGAGCAATGATCAATATGACCGGTTGGTGTCCGAGATGGAGACGCATCACCAGGGTGCGCGCAATGCGGGCCGGCCGATGCTGCTGGAGGGGGGCCTCGACTGGAAGCCGATGGGGTTCAGCCCGTCGGATATGGAGTTCCAGAAGACCAAAGAGGCGGCTGGGCGCGAGATTGCCATCGCCTTTGGTGTGCCGCCAATGCTGATGGGGATTCCTGGCGACGCGACCTATGCCAATTACCAGGAAGCGAACCGGGTGTTTTACCGGCTGACCGTGCTGCCGTTGGTGGCGCGGGTGACGGCGGGAATTTCACACTGGCTGTCGATGTTCAGCGGAGAGGCAGTGGAGTTGCGGCCCGATCTGGACCAGATCCCGGCTCTGGCCGCAGAACGCGATCAGCAATGGGCGCGGGTGGGGTCTGCGGATTTCCTGACGCCTGCCGAAAAGCGGGTGATCTTGGGTCTGCCCAGACTGGCGGAGGATGAATGACACCACCGCGCAAAGGGTCCGAGGGGTCACGGTATCTTTATGACGGTTTCGACGCCGCAGCCGCGCGGATCGAGGCGAATGAACGCGTGGCTGATGAACGTTGGGCGGCGCTGGATTACCGGCTTGAGCAGATCGATGCGGTGCTGGAGCGGCTGGAAAAGCGAATTTGGGTCGGGGTTTATGGCGTGGCGGCGTTCTTGCTGGCACAAATGGCAGAAACTTTGGTCCGGGCGGCGGGACAGTGAAAGGGAACGCGATGAATGCGGTGATGCAAGGTGCGCCGGAACGGAAATATCACCAGTCCGAGGCCGGGTTGACGGTGACCGATGGTGCAGTGGTGGCGGGTTATGCCAGCCTGTTTGGCCTGCGCGATCAGGGTGGCGATGTGGTGAAGCAGGGTGCCTATGCGGCCAGCCTGATGCGGTTGGCAGCATCGGGGCGCGCCGTGAAAATGCTTTGGCAGCACGATCCGACCCAGCCGATTGGCGTTTGGGACGAGGTACGCGAGGATGAGACCGGACTTTGGGTCAAGGGGCGCATTCTGATCGAGGTGGAAAAGGGTCGTGAAGCCGCGGCCCTGCTGACGGCGGGGGCGATTGACGGGCTGTCGATCGGCTACCGCACCGTCAAGGCGGAACGCGATGGCAAAGGGCAGCGCCTGTTGTCAGAGCTGGAGCTGTGGGAGGTGTCGCTTGTGACCTTCCCGATGCTTCCCGAAGCGCGGGTTTCGGCCAAGGGCGACGCCCCCGATGCCGAGATATGGCGTTCGATGGCGCAGGTCTTTGACGACGCGCGCCTGTCTTTGGCCCTGCGCCGCTAGCGCGGCTTTTACGACCAAACTCAAGGAAACCAAAATGACCGAGACTAAGGCTCGGGTCGATGAGGCTTTGCCCATGACCCTGAATCCGGGTGCGGAAGTGAAATCCGCGATGGCCGGATTCTTGAATGCCTTCAGAGGCTTTCAGGACGAAGTGAAGCAATCACTGCAACAACAGGAAGAGCGTTTGACCATGCTGGATCGCAAACAGATGACCTATTCCCGCCCCGCTTTGTCGGCGCATGCGGAACTTGAAGTGCCGCATAAGAAAGCCTTTGGCGCATATTTGCGCAGCGGTGACGACGATGGTTTGCGCGGCCTTGTGTTGGAAGGCAAAGCGATGAGCACTGCCGTGGCTGCCGACGGTGGCTATCTGGTGGACCCGCAGACGGCAGATGCGATCCGCTCGATGTTGCTGTCGACCTCGTCTTTGCGGGCGATTGGCAATGTGGTGCAGATTGATGCGACCTCGTTCGACGTCCTGATTGACCGTTCAGAAGTGGGTTCTGGCTGGGCGACCGAAGTGGCTGCCACCTCTGAGACCACGACGCCGACGATTGAGCGGATTTCGATCAAGTTGCACGAGCTGTCGGCGATGCCGAAGGCCAGCCAGCGTTTGCTGGATGACAGCGCCTTTGACGTTGAGGGCTGGCTGGCAGGCAAGATTGCCACCCGTTTCATCCGCGCAGAAGCATCGGCGTTCATCAACGGGGATGGCATCGATAAGCCCAAGGGCATTCTGCTGCCCGGAAAGGTGGCGAATGCGTCCTGGACCTGGGGCAATCTGGGCTACGTTCCGACCGGTGCTGCGGCTGATTTCGCGGCTGTGAACCCGATTGATTGCATTGTCAC
>JBIHZO010000099.1:0-9467 GCA_044231405.1 Cypionkella sp.
GGTGACATTCGGCAGGGGCGCAACATTGCGATCACCGGGGCGTTTCGCGGCGATTTCCGCCTGACCTTTGTCAAGGCCGCCTTGCTGCGGACCCCCAAGGCGCGCTGACCCGCCAAGGCCCTCTGCCGAAAAACCTGCCGATCCCTGATTTTATCCTGCCCGACGAGGCCACAGGGACAGACTGGCCCAATCAGACCGGTCCGAGCCAAAGTTGGAGGCGCTGATTTACGACGCGCCCAAAGAGTGGCCTACCGCCCCTTCCACACCGGATCGCGCTTTTCGGCAAAGGCCTTCGCGCCCTCCAACTGATCTTCGCTGGAATAAAGCCGGTCCACGGTGGGCAGCAGCCGCTTGGTGACGCGATTCAACGCGTCCTGAAACCGCATGTTCTCGGCCTCGCGCACCACTTCCTTGATGGCCGCATAAACCAGCGGCGGGCCGGATTCCAGCAACCGCGCCAGATCCCAAGCCTTGGCCAACAGCGCGTCCGGCGCGCAAATCTCTTTCACAATCCCCCAGCGCAGCGCTTCCTCGGCGTCAAACCAGCGGCCCGTCAGCAACAAATCCATCGCAACATGATAGGGAATGCGCTTGGGCAGCTTGATCGAGGCGGCATCGGCCACGGTGCCCGACCGGATTTCGGGCAGCGCAAAGGTGGCATTGGACGCACACAGGATCAGATCGGCCGACAGCGCCAGTTCCAGCCCGCCACCGCAGCAGATCCCGTTCACCGCCGCAATCACCGGCTTGTTCAGGTTCGGCAATTCCTGCAACCCGCCAAAGCCGCCGACGCCGTAATCGCCGTCCACCGCATCGCCCTCGGCTGCGGCCTTCAAGTCCCAGCCGGGGCAGAAAAACTTCTCCCCCGCCGCCCGCAGGATGCAGACACGCAAGCTGTCATCATCGCGGAAATCGCGGAAGACCTGCCCCATCACCCGGCTGGTTTTCAGGCTGATCGCATTGGCCTTGGGCGCGTCCAGCGTCACCTCCAGGATGGCCCCCTCGCACCGCGTTTTCACCGGACCGTCACTGCGCATTTCCATCTAGGCTCTCCTGACCAAAGCATCGACCGCAACAGCCCCTTGGGGCCGCACTAGGATCGGGTTGATTTCAATTTCCTCAAGACCGGCATCGGCCAGCATCAGATCGCACAGCCGCACGGCAATATCGGCCACCGCCGCCATATCCGCGCAGGCCCGCCCGCGGTAGCCGTCCAGCAGCGGCCAAAGCCGCAGCCCGCGCATCGCCTCCAACACCTGCGGCGCGGTCACTGGCAGGATCAGTGTCACGGTATCGGCCAAAACCTCGGCCGTCACTCCCCCCATGCCCAGCGTCAAGGACACCCCGTAAACCGGATCGCGCCGCAGCCCCAGCAGGATTTCAGCGACGGCACCCGTCACCATTTCCTCCACCAGATAGCCCGTGGCCCCCGGCATTTCCGCCTGCCCCGCCAAAGTGGTCAGCCCCAGCCGCACCGCCCCGGCCTCGGTCTTGTGCGCAAACCCCAGCCCCTTCAGGGCGTAGGGCGGGGTCAACCCCGCCACCGCCAAATCAGCCAGAACCGCGCCCGTCACCGAACGCGGCACCGCCACCCCGGCACCCGCCAGAACCGCCTTGCCCTCGGCCTCGGTCAAGATCACGCTCTCCCTTGGCGGCATCACGGCCACTGGCCGCCATTCCGGCAACCCCGGCAAAACCTGCGCGGCCCGCACCGCTGCCAAGGCCGTCTCCAGCCCCATCAGCGCGCAAACCCCCTGATCCATCAAAGCGACGGCGCGCGCTTCGTCAAAGTTCTCGGGCATCGAGGCCACCGGGAAGGCCGGCTTTCCCGTGGCCTTTTGCGCCGAGACGATGGCGTCAATGGCAGGCTCGTACCAAGCCGGATCACAACGGTCGATGCGCGGCGGGTCAATGATGTAGATGCCCGCATCATAATCCGACAGCATCGTGGTGAAGACATCGGTGGTGCGCGGCCCGTCACCCCAAATGAAGGTGTGATAATCCAATGGGTTGGCGATGGTGACGATCGGCCCCAGTATCTCGCCCAGCCGCGCCCGCACCGCATCAGACGGCGGCGGGAAATCAATGGCAAAGGGCGCCGCCAGATCGGCCACCAACCCCGCCTCACCGCCCGAACAAGACAGGCTGCACAGCCGCGCACCCAATCCCGGCCCGTGCACATGCAGGATTTTCAACGTCTCGATCAGTTCCGACGGCGTGTTCACCTCGGCCACCCCGATCTGACGCAGAAACGCCGAAGACGCAGCGCCACCTCCTGCCAAAGACGCGGTATGACTGGCAGCGGCAGTGCGGCTCAACTCGGTCTTGCCCGACTTGATGCAGACAATCCCCTTGCCAGCCGCGCGCGCCCGTTGCGCGAGGGCGGCAAAAGCCGCCGCGTCATCGATGCCCTCAATGTACATGCCAATCGCCGTGACGCGCGGATCGTCCAACAACGCCCCCGCCAGATCAGCCAAGCCCACCACGGCCGCGTTGCCCAGACAGGCCACATAGGCCACCGGCAGCGCCCGCTTTTGCATCGACAGGTTGATGACGATGTTCGACGATTGCGACAACAGCGCCACGCCGCGATCCACCCGCAGGCCGCCATGCTGATCGGGCCACAGCAAAGCCCCATCCAGATAGTTGATCACCCCATAACAGTTGGGCCCAAGGATGGGCATGTCGCCCGCCGCCGCAACCAGTTGCGCCTGCAACTCTGGCTCGCCGGCCTCGGTCCAACCGGATGCGAAACAGATCGCCCCGCCCGCCCCCATCGCCGCCAGTTCCGCGACCACCTCGACAGTGGCGAAACGGTTGACACCAATGAACGTGGCATCCGGGGCTTCTGGCAGGTCGGCCAAAGACGCATAGGCCCGCAGCCCGCCAATTTCAGATTTTGTCGGATGCACGGGCCAGACCGGCCCAGCAAAGCCCATCTTGCGGCACTGCTCGATCACGTTCAGCGCCCAACCCGCGCCAAGAACGGCAATGGATTTCGGGCGCAAAAGGCGGTTCAGGTTTTTCATGTCACATCCCCCGCCCGGCGCGGACACCCGGGGCGCTGCCCCGGACCCCGGGATATTGAGAGACAGATGAAGGGCAAAGAAGGCGCCCCACCCCGACTCTGCGGGATGGGGTTTCACCTGTCGCGGTCATCGGGGTCCCCCCCTGTACCGCAGAATCAGCATGCCGGGTTAAGGTTAACATTTCGTTTCATCTGTCCTTGAATATCCTCGGGGGGAGGCGAAGCCGTGGGGGGCAGACAGCCCCCCTCTTTGACACGGAAGCCGCCTCAGGCCCCGTGCGCACGCAACAATTCCCGGCTGATGATGTGGCGTTGGATCTCGGACGTGCCCTCCCAGATCCGCTCCACCCGTGCATCGCGCCAGATCCGTTCCAGCGGCAACTCGTCCATCAGGCCCATGCCACCGTGAATCTGAATCGCCTCATCCGCGATCATGGCCAGCACTTCGGTGGCCTTCAGTTTGGCCATCGACATGTCGGCCTCTGTCACCGTGCCCTGATCGTATTTCCACGCCGCCTCACGCGTCAGCAGTTCCGCCGCCTTCAACTCCATCGCCATATCGGCCAGCTTGAAGGAAATCCCCTGAAACTTGCCGATCTGCTGGCCGAACTGTTTGCGGTCCGCCGCATAGGTGATCGCATGGCCCAGCGCCCGTTCGGCGCGGCCAAGGCAGGTCGAGGCCACTTGCAGCCGCGTCGCCCCCAGCCATTTGCCCGCCACCTCAAAGCCCTTGTGCACCTCGCCCAGCACTTGGCGCTGGTTCAGGCGGCAATCGTCGAAATCGAGGATCATGTTGTTGTAACCGCGGTGCGAAACGTTGCGATAGCCCTCGCGCACCGTGAAACCGGGCGTGCCCTTGTCGACCAGAAACGCCGTGATCAGCTTTTTCTTGCCGCGCGGCGTGTCTTCCTCGCCCGTGGCCACCCAGACAATCGCGAAATCGGCCACATCGGCGTGGCTGATGAAATGTTTGGTGCCGTTCAGCACGAAATCATCCCCATCCGCCCGCGCAAAAGCCTTCATCGAGCGCAGATCAGAGCCCGACCCCGGTTCCGTCATCGCCTGACAATCGTGTTTTTCGGCACGGATGCAGGGGTACAGATATTGCTCGCGCTGCTCTGGCGTACAGGCCAGGAGGATGTTCGACGGGCGTGACACACAGTTCCAGTGCAGGGCGTAATTCGCCTTGCCCAGTTCCTTTTCGTACAAAAGCCAAGTCAGCGTATCCAGCCCCGCCCCGCCCACATCTTCGGGCATGTTGGCGGCATAAAGTCCGGCGGCAATCGCCTTGGCGGCAATTTCGCGGCGCAGATCCTCCCGCAGGATGCCGGTGCGTTCCACCTCGGCCTCATGCGGGTAAAGCTCGGTTTCCACGAAACCACGCGTGGCATCCACAATCATCTGCTGTTCTTCGGACAGTCCAAAGTTCATGGTATTTCCTTAAGGATCAACGTTATAAGTCATGCCGTCCACCGCCAGAGCCTGACCCGAGATCATGCGCGCGCCGTCCGAGGCCAGATATAGCGCCACCGCGGCCACATCCTCGGGGTCGGTCAGCCGCTTCAGGGCAGTGCCCGATGCATAGCCCTGCCGCACGGCCTCGGAGGTCATGCCCTTGGCTGCGGCCTCGGCATCAATCACCCGGTCGATGCGCGGGCCATTGACCGATCCGGGGCAGATCGCATTGGCGCGAATGCCATGCGGCCCCAACTCCATCGCCACGGTCTTCATCAGCCCGATCACCCCCCATTTCGCCGCCACATAAGGCGCGCGATAGGGGGTGCCGTACAAACCACTGGTCGAAGAGGTGAAAATCATGCAGCCGGACCCTGCCGGTTTCATCAGCCGCGCAGCATGTTTCGCCGCCAGCATCGCGCCATCCAGATTGACGGCAAGGCACTGATGCCAGGCCTCCAGATCCGTGTCCTCGATCCCCGCCGTCGGCCCTTTGATGCCCGCATTCGCGCACAGCACGTCCAGCCCACCCCACTCGGCCGCGATCTGCGCAAACAGCGCCTCCATCCCCGGCTCAAGACTGGCATCGCAGACCGAACCGCGGATGCCCGGCGGCAAGGCGGCGACCATGGCCGCATCCACATCCGTCACCCAGACGCGGTGGCCTGCCCCGGCAAAGGCCTGCGCCATCACCAGACCGATGCCATTCGCGCCTGCGGTGATCAGGACGCGCTTCACTTCGGCTGCCCCACGGCGCGGCCCGCGCCTTCGGGCAGGTCAAGCCCGGCATGGGCATTGGCAATCGCCTTCAGCTTGCTCCAAACCTCCGCCGAAGCCGGGGCCGATTTGCCCGATGCCATGTTCACATGCAGGCAAAGCTGTTCAACCGTGGCCACGCAATCATCCCCGCGCATGATCCGCACAAAGGAGCGAAACCGCTTTTCATCCGCCGAGATGATCTGCAAAGTGCCGGTCAGCTTGTCGCCCAGCTTGGCTTCACCCAGATGGCGGATATGGGTTTCGGCAGAGTAAAACGAGTTCCCCGCCGCCACATAATCCATCCCCGCCCCGATCAGCCGCAAGAAGTTGTCCACGGTTTCCGAATTGGCGAAATAGTAGCGGCTTTCGGTCATATGGCCGTTGTAGTCGATCCAGCCGGGCAGCACCTGCATCTGAGCCATCACCAGGGGCGTGGCTTTCGGCGCAGCGTCCATCTCGGCATGGAAGGCCACCGCGCGGGCCGCGTCATGGTCAAGCAAAACCTTGCCCGCGCCCCAGTTGCGGTCCTTCAGCGCGCGCAGAAAGCCGATCAGGTTGCTGTCGCGGATACGCTCCAGTTCGCGAATGCTGTGATGGCCCGATTGCGCATCGGACTGGCCAGCGATCAGATCCACCAATTCGTCGTTGAACTCTGGCACGTCCATCAGCTTGGTCCAGGGCCAGGTCAGGCAGGGGCCGAACTGCGCCATGAAATGCTTCATCCCCGCCTCGCCACCCGCGACGCGATAGGTTTCGAACAAGCCCATCTGACCCCAGCGCAGACCAAAGCCCATGCGGATTGCCTCGTCGATTTCTTCCGTGGTGGCGATGCCGTCCTTGACCAGCCAAAGCGCTTCACGCCACACCGCCTCAAGGAACCGATCCGCGATATGGGCGTCGATTTCCTTGCGCACATGCAGGGGAAACATGCCGATTTCGCGCAGGATGGTCTTGGCGTTTTCGATGATGACGGGGTCGGATTTCGGCGAGGGCACCACTTCGGCCAGCGGCAACAGGTAAACCGGGTTGAACGGATGAGCCACGAAGATCACTGCCGGGTTGGCAGCCCCTTCCTGCAATTCCGATGGTTTGAAGCCAGAGGTGGAAGACCCGATCGGCGTGCCCAGTTCCGCCGATTGTTGGATCTGAGCAAACACGCGATGCTTCAGATCCAGCCGCTCTGACACCGATTCCTGAATGTAATCCGCGCCTTCCACAGCCTCGGTGATCGTCTGCGCGAAGCTGAGCGTGCCCTCGGCACACATCGGAATATCACTCAGCGCCGGAAGCGAGGCGCGGGCGTTGGCCAGCACTTCGGAAATCTTCCGCTCTGCCTGCGGGTCAGGATCGAACACCGAAACATTCCAGCCGTTCAGCAAGAACCGCGCCGCCCAACCGCCGCCGATAACCCCGCCACCAATGATCGCTGCTTTCCGTGTCATTCCCGTCTCCGCCGTTTGGTTGCGCCCGGGTCTGCCCGGCGCAGGGGTTCAATCTATGCAAAGGCCAACTTTTTGGCCTCGGTCATCCAGAAGTTCAAAACAGCCGAACTGCGGCGTCACCTTCGAACAGGTGCGGGTATCGGCCATGCAGGCGCCGCTGCAATCACTGGCCTTGCGGCAAGACTGGCCGCCATCCGGCGTGGGTTTGTAGCAAATCTCGCCGCCAACCATGCCACCGTGATCGCGACAATCCGCTTGCTCGGCCATGGTCAGCACCGGCCCTTGCGGCCCAACCCCGGGCGCATCGGTCTGGCAGGCAGCAAGGCCCAGCAGGGCCAGCGCCAACATGATCTGCCGCATCGTCATCGCACCTGTCACTGGTCACTCATTTCGGCAAAGGGGCCCGCTTTTCCAACTTCAGCTTCGCCCGCACCTCGGCAGGCGTGATCACCCGCGCGCCCAGATTGCTGATGATCGTCACCGCCCGTTCCACCAGCTGCGCGTTGGTCGCCAGCACGCCCTTTTCCAGCCAAAGGTTGTCCTCCAACCCCACCCGCACGTTGCCGCCCGCCAGAACGCTCGCCGCCACATAGGGCATCTGGTTGCGGCCAATGGCAAAGGCGCTCCAATGCCAATCGGCGGGCACATTGTTGACCATGGCCATGAAGGTGTTCAGATCATCCGGCGCGCCCCATGGCACGCCCATGCACAGCTGCACCAAGGTCGGGGCCGGGATCACGCCTTCGCGCGCCAGCTCTTTGGCCAGCCAAAGATGCCCGGTGTCGAACGCCTCGATCTCGATGCGCACCCCCGCCGCCGTCATCCGCCGCGCCATGTCGCGCAGCAGGCCGGGGGTGTTGACCATCACATAATCGGCCTCGTTGAAGTTCATCGTGCCGCAATCGAGCGTGCAAATCTCGGGGCGACATTCCACCACATGCGCCACCCGTTCGGTGGCCCCGGCCATATCAGAGCGCGGCCCCATCCGGCCCATGTCTTCCGAGCCTTCGAAGTAGATATCGCCCCCCATCCCTGCCGTCAGGTTCAGCACCACATCGGTGCCACTGTCGCGAATGCGTTCGGTGACTTCACGGTACAAGCGCCCGTCACGGCTTGGCTTGCCGGTTTCGGGGTCCCGCACATGGCAATGCACCACCGCAGCCCCTGCCTTGGCCGCATCAATCGCCGACTTTGCAATCTGTTCCGGGCTGCGCGGCACATGCGGGCTGCGGTCTTGGGTGCCACCCGATCCGGTGATGGCGCAGGTGATGAAAACTTCGCGGTTCATGGCCAAGGGCATGGGAATCCTCCTGAAGGGTTGCCGTCACCATAGCGGGCTTGCCAAGCCATGCTTGACGATTTACGCAATATTCATGACAAATCGCGCAACAATCTTCGCCCCCTCCACGCAACCCCTGACCCTTGCCCTGTTGGTGCTGCCGCAATCGTCGATCTTGGAGGTCGCCTCCACCCTCGACCCCTTGCGCGCCGCCAATCGCCATTTGGGAACAGAGGCTTACCGCTGGCGGGTGGTGTCCCCCGATGGGCGCGCCGTGCCGCTGACCTGCGGCATTGAACTGCCCTCCGACGGCCCGCTGGCGGCGGCGCTTGGGGCAGATGCGCTGGTGGTGATCGCGGGGTTTCAGCAATGGCAGGGGGCAACGCAGCCGCTGATCCGCGAACTGGCCCGCATGTCGCGCCACTTTGCCGCCATGGGGGGAATTGATGCAGGCCCTTGGGTGCTGGCGCGCGCGGGCCTGCTGAACGAGTACCGCGCCACCGTGCATTGGGAGGATCTGGAAGATTTCGCCACCACCCATCCGGCGATCGACGTGGCCCCCGACCGCTTTGTCATCGACCGCAACCGCTTTACCGCCGGCGGTGCCGCACCCGCCACCGACCTGATGCTGCACTTGATCAGGTCGCGCCATGGACCCGCTTTGGCCCTGCAAACCGCCGCCAGCTTCATCACCACCGCCCGTGACGGCCATGAGCCGCAAGTCAGCGCGGCACAGCCCGACCCAAGTCTTGACCCCCGGGTCGCCGCGGCCATTGCCCGAATGGAATCGCGTCTGGACTCGCCCGAAACCACCCCCGCGCTGGCCTTGGCCCTTGGCCTTTCACCCCGGCGGCTGGAACAGATTTTCACCGAAAACCTGACCCAGACCCCTGCCGCTTATGCGCTTGGCCTGCGCCTGTCCGCCGCGCGCCGGATGATCACCGACACCCGTCATCCCTTGGCCGAGGTTGCCCTGCGCTGCGGGTTCTCTTCGGCATCAGACCTGTCGCGGGCCTTCCGCGCCCGCTTTGGCCTGCCCCCCAGCCATCTTCGGATCTGACGCCCGGTGCGTCTCGCCCGCCGCCGATTTCAACAGCGGCGAAAACAGCCGCAGCGCCGCAAAGGTCACGACGCTCAGGGTCACGGCAATGTCCACCTGCCCATAGCCCACCGCCACGCCCAGCGCCCCGGTCGCCCACAGGCTGGCCGCTGTTGCGGTGCCATGCGCGTGGTTGCCCCGTTTCAGGATCGCCCCGCCGCCAATAAAGCCGACACCGGAAATCAGCCCCTCAATCACCTTGGACTGTTCCGGCGACCCTGCCCCCAAGACATTGATGGCGATCATCACAAACCCGCAAGACGCCATCGCCACCAAGGGAAAGGTGCGGATCCCGGCGCTGCGCTCTTCCATCTCGCGGTTCCAACCGATGGGCAGGGCCAAAAGATACGCCAGCCCCAGTTTCACCACCTGCGAAACCGTATCCCAAAAATCAAAAGACAGATC
>JBIHZO010000492.1:0-2819 GCA_044231405.1 Cypionkella sp.
GGTCGCGATCACGGTGACTGCCGTCGCCGCCAGTTCGGTCAGATCAGCCGAGATGTCAAAGCTGGTTTCCGCCCCGCGATGCACGCCGCCAATGCCGCCGGTGGCAAAGACCGCAATCCCCGCCAGCTGTGCGCAGATCATGGTCGCCGCCACCGTGGTCGCCCCCATCCGCCCCAGCGCAAGGCAAGCCGCCAGATCGGCGCGCGACAGTTTCATGGCGTCATGGGCCTGGCCCAGACTGTCCAGCTCTGCATCGGTCAGCCCGATGTGGATGTGCCCGCCCATCACCGCGATGGTCGCCGGCACTGCGCCATGCGCGCGCACCATGGCTTCCACCTGACGCGCGGTTTCGACGTTCTGCGGAAACGGCATGCCATGGGTGATGATGGTGGATTCCAGCGCCACGATGGCCGCACCCGATGCGCGGGCGGCGGCCACTTCGGGCGAAAAGATGATAGGCAGGGTCATGTTCCGATTTCTCCAGAAACGTAAGTGGCGGCGGCACGCAAGGCTGCGGCAAGGGCGGCGCTGCGGTCGGCACCACCGCGTTCCGCGACGATATGTGCCGCCATAAAAGTATCGCCCGCACCGGTGACCCGCGCCACCATCACCGGGGGGGGCGCATCCGTGATCACGCCGGCATCGGCCGAGGCGTCGGCGCAGGCCTTGCCCCCATTCGTCACCAGAACCCGGGTCGCGCCCTTGTCAAGCAACGCCTGCGCCGCTTCGGGCGCGGTTTCGCAGCGGGTGCGGGCCAGCAGATTGGCCTCTTCCAGATTCACATACAGAGTCGTGCGTTTGTGCAACAGCAGTGGCAACAGCCGTTCGGCCTTGCCGGGACTGGCCGGGGCCACGCGCAGATCGGCCTTGGCAAACAGGGGCGAGTTTGCGATCTGGCCCAGCAAGGTTTCGGTCAGATTGCCATCCAGCGCGATCAGACCCGCCCAGGGGGCGCTTTCCGTGCCCAACCGTCCATCCGCCAAGGGCCGCAGTATCTTGTCGCCCGAAGCCTCCAGCGAAAACGCATCGGCAATCGCGGCTATCAGCCCGTTCGCCCCCTCAACCGCCATGTAACGGTCGGTGGGCAGATCGTCCGAGCGATAGGCATGATCGGTCAGCACACCCATACGTGCGCAGGAGGCGATCAACTCGTCGCCCTCTGGATCACGGCCAATCGTCGTCAACACGCCGGGTCGCAACCCAAACCGCGCCAGCGTCATCGCGATGTTCATCGCCACGCCGCCAGGCAAACGGGTGACGCGTCCGGGCACGTCTGACCCAAGGCGCATCGACGTGGCCGAGCGTCCGATGATGTCCCACAGGACCGAGCCGATGCAAAGGATGTCTGGTGTCATGCCGCCTTATGGACAGGGCAGGCGGGTTTCGTCAACATCGGGGTTTTGCGGCTTGCGTTTCTGGCTGCCCGCCCCTATACGCGCCACACTTCACAGGCGAAGCTTGGGCTTGACGGGGAGAAATCCCGGAAAGTCCGCCGGTTGGACCATCAGGTCTGAGACAGCTTTGCCGAGGATTGAAACCGGAAAGGATAAGACATGGCTCTTCCAGAGTTTTCCATGCGCCAGCTGCTTGAAGCAGGCGTACACTACGGCCACCAGACCGCACGCTGGAACCCGAAGATGGGTGAATACATCTACGGTGACCGCAACGGCATCCACATTCTTGACCTGACGCAAACCGTCCCGATGCTGGACGCGGCGCTGAAGATGGTGCGTGACACTGTTGCCAAGGGCGGACGCATCCTGTTCGTCGGCACCAAGCGTCAGGCTCAAAAGCCGATCGCTGAAGCCGCTGAAAAATGCGCTCAGTATTACATGAACCACCGCTGGCTGGGTGGCACTCTGACCAACTGGCAGACCGTGTCGAAGTCGATCCAGCGTCTGAAGCAGATTGACGAAGTCTTGGGCGCAGGCGGCGAAGGCCTGACCAAGAAAGAGCGTCTGGGCATGGAACGCGATCAGTCCAAGCTGCAGGCCTCGCTGGGCGGCATCCGCGAAATGGGCGGCGTGCCGGACCTTTTGTTCATCATTGACGTTGGCAAAGAAGATCTGGCGATCTTGGAAGCTCAGAAATTGGGCATCCCGGTTGTCGGCATCGTTGACACCAACAACTCGCCCAAGGGCGTGAACTATGTGATCCCGGGCAACGACGACGCCGCCCGCGCGATTGCACTGTATTGTGACCTGATCGCACGTGCAGCCCTTGACGGCATGACGGCGCAAATGGGCGCGGCTGGCATCGACTTGGGCGCGCTGGAAGCGGCACCCGAAGAAGAAGCCGTCGCAGAAGCCTGATCGGCTGTCACGCGATTGATATACGGCGGGGATAAAGGTTTCAGCCTGTTTCCCGCCGCACTCATTTCTTGAATTTCAGGAGACTGAACATGACCGTCACCGCACAAATGGTGAAAGAACTGCGCGATAGCACCGCCGCAGGCATGATGGACGCGAAAAAAGCACTGGTTGAGTGCAATGGCGACATGGAAGCCGCCGTTGACTGGCTGCGCACCAAGGGTCTGGCCAAAGCCGCCAAAAAGGCCGACCGTGTGGCCGCCGAAGGTCTGGTTGGCGTCGCCGTTTCGGGCAAGCGCGGCGTGGCTGTCGAGATCAACTCGGAAACCGACTTTGTCGGCAAGAATGCCGATTTCCAGTCGATGGTCCGCGGCATCACCACCACTGCAGTGCGTTGCGCCGATCTGGAAGAGTTGAAGGCCGCTGATCTGAACGGTCAGCCGGTGCAAACCGTCATCCAAGAGGCTGTGGCCACCATCGGTGAGAACATGAACCTGCGTCGCATGGCGT
>JBIHZO010000100.1:0-9453 GCA_044231405.1 Cypionkella sp.
GGCCACCCGGTTGATCCAGCAGGCGTCGTGGCCTGCGCCCGAGATGATGTCCATATGGGAAAGCCCCAGCTTTTCAGCGCTTTGGCGGACGATGTTCACAAGGTTTGCGTCAAACGTCACCGGGTCAAAATGCCCCACCGCCTCTATCGCACAGCCCAAGCCCAACTCAGCCGCCACCGCATAAGCCGCACGTTCGACCTCGCCGCGCATCAGGTCCAGCTTGCCCTGATCGGGTGAGCGTACATCCACTGTGAAGATCACCTTGCCCGGTATCACATTGCGCGAATTGGGGAAAACCTTGATCTGCCCCACGGTGCCCACCGCGCCGGGCTGATGCGCCATGGCGATCTGATGCACACGTTCGACCATCCGCGCCATGCCCAAGCCGGCATTGGCGCGCAGCGCCATCGGTGTGGACCCGGTGTGTGCATCCCGCCCGGTCAGCGTGATTTCCAACCACCACAGCCCCTGCCCATGCGTCACGACGCCAATTGCGGCACCTTCGGCCTCCAATATCGGGCCTTGTTCAATATGCAGCTCCAACATGGCGTGCATCTTGCGTGCGCCCACCACCTCGGACCCCACCCAACCGATCCGCGCCAGCTCATCGCCGAACCGCAATCCGTCCATATCGGTGCGCCCATAGGCATAGTCCTGCGTGTGCAGCCCAGCGAAAACGCCACTGGCCAGCATCGCCGGCGCAAAGCGTGCGCCCTCTTCGTTGGTCCAGTTCGTCACCACAATCGGATGGCGGGTCTTCACGCCAAGGTCGTTCATCGTGCGCACCACTTCCAGCGCGCCCAGCACGCCCAGCACGCCGTCATAGCGCCCGCCCGTCGGCTGCGTGTCCAGATGCGACCCCATGTAGACCGGCAACGCGTCGGGGTCCGTCCCCGCCCGCGTGGCGAACATATTGCCCATGGTGTCAACACCCATGGACATGCCCGCATCGGCACACCAGCGCGCAAACAGGTGCCGCCCGGCACTGTCGGCATCGGTCAGGGTTTGACGGTTGCATCCCCCGGCGACGCCCGGTCCGATCAACGCCATTTCGCCAAGGCTGTCCCAAAGACGTGCGGCGTTGATCCGCTGATTTGCACCCAAGGCCATCGCTGTCTCCCTGTGGGCGGGGGTCTTGTTGCCCCTTGCCCCGAATCTTTTCCTGACCGTATGGTCAGACAAAAGGCTATAGAAGCTGACCAAGCGGTCAACATGAATCTTGAGGCCCTCCCGATGTCTGAAACCATTCGCCCGCTGAAGCGCAACGAAATTCGCCAGCAGAATGAGACGCTGATTTTACAGGCGGCCGAGAAAGTCTTTGCCGAGGCAGGCTTTGGCGGGGCGACAATGCAATTGATCGCCGATCTGGCCGGGCTGCCCAAGGCCAACCTGCATTACTACTTTGCCACCAAGGAGGACCTCTACCGCCAAGTGGTGCAGAACATCTTTGAAATCTGGCTGCACGCGGCTGATTCGATGGACAAGGCCACAGGCCCGGTGGAAGGCATCGGCGCCTATATCGACGCCAAGATGGAGATTTCCCGCCGTCATGCCGATGGTTCCAAGGTTTGGGCCAGCGAAGTGATGCATGGCGCACCGGTCATTCAGGATTATCTGGAAACCACCCTGCGCGACTGGACCACGGGCCGCGCAGCGCTGATCCAGGGCTGGATTGATCAGGGCAAGATGGCGGCGGTGAACCCTGAGCACCTGCTTTACATGCTGTGGGCCACAACGCAGCATTACGCCGACTTCGGCCATCAGATTGAAACGTTGAACGGCGGCAAACCCTTGAACAATCAGCAATGGCAAGAGGCCAAGGTTTCGGTCAAGTCGATGATCCTGCGCGGGATCGGGGCGATTTGACCAAATGCGCCTTCCTTGGGTTTCCCAAGACTTGACTCCAGTTTTTCATCTGCCTGACACTATCCCACGGGGGTCCGGGCAAGCATTTGCGAAACGCGAATATGTTGCTGGGTGTGACACCCCCGGCGGCCAACGCCCGGGTGCGGCGCTGGCAATTTGGTTTGATCTTCACCAAAATCTGCCCGATACCGATGAGTGCAGCCCAAACGGAACCAACCGCCGCCATGACGCCCCGCATCGCTTTTGCCACCATGGTCGGGGAAGAGCCGTTTTTCCTGCCGCTGTGGATTGACCATTACAGCAGGTTCGTCCCGAAATCTCATCTGTTCATCCTTGTTGACGGTGAACACCGCAGCCTGCCCGCGCAAGCACAGGGCTGTCAGGTCATCGTGCTGCCGCATGTCACCCCCGGCCCCGGTTGGGACCGCGCGCGCTGGCAGATGATTTCCAGCTTTACAACGACCCTGCTGCACCGCTTTGACGTGGTGGCCTTCAATGACGTGGATGAAATTCTGCTGGCCGATCCCGCGGGCGAGGACCTGCTGACCCTGCTGGCCCGCGCGCAAAGCGTTGGCGTGATCTCGCCCTTCGCGCTGGAGTTGATGCACCGCACCGATCTGGAACCCAGCCCCCTGCACGCAAAAGCGCCGATCCTGTCGCAACGCCGCCATGCCCGCATCAATGCCAGCTATTGCAAGCCCTGCATCACATCGCGCCCGCTGAACTGGACGATTGGCGGCCATTATTCCGACTTTCCCGACCTGAATCTTGACCCGGATCTGTACCTGCTGCATCTGCGTTTTGCCGACCGCGATATGCTGCTGGAGCGGCAAAACAGCCGTCAGGCCTTGATGACGCCGACACCCGAGGGGGCCGAAGTTGTGGCCGGGGCTGGCTGGTCCAAGGGGGCCAAAGAAATGGAACATTTTTTGCAAAGTTTCATCGACGCGGGCCTGCCGATTGAAGGTGACTTCAGCTTTGAGTGGCAGCGCAAGCGCATCATCAAAAGCTGGGCCTATGACCCGCAAAACCAGATCTGGCGGCATGACAAGTTGCACAACCGCAAGACCTATACCATTCCCCCGCGCTTTGCCGGGCTGTTCTAAGGACGCGCCATGACCCGACCCACTGTGACCCTGGCCGAATTGCTGGCCGAACAGGCCGAGCTGATCTTTCCGCGCTTTGCCGAGGCGGAAGCCTGGGCCTTGGGCTGTGCCATCGTCGCGCTGGCCACTGCCAATGCCTTGCCTGTGGTGATCAACATCCGCACGCCTGACCGCACTCTGTTTCATGCGGCCATGTCGGGATCTGCCCCGCTCAACGACCTGTGGGCGCGGCGCAAAAGCAACACGGCACTGATGTTTCAAGAGCCGTCCATGCTGGTCACGACCCGTCTGCGCGACAAAGGCGATGGGCTGGCCAAGCACGGATTGACCGAAACGGACTATGCTGCCAGCGGCGGCGCGGTGCCGATCGTGGTGGCCGGGGTGGGCGTGGTTGCCGTGGCCACGGTGTCGGGCCTGCCCGAGTTGCACGATCACCAATTGGTGGTGCAGGCAATCCGTGCGATGCTGGCAAGATAGCAGCGCCCAAAGGCCGCGCCCATTGGAAACGCTTTGAGTTTGCATCCTGCCCGGTCTTGCGTCACCTTGTGCCTCCCTGCCCGCAACTCTGGCACCCTGATGACGAAACCGCGCACGCGCATTCAACAGCGCAACTCCAAAGCCATTCTGGACGCCGCCCTTGAAGTGTTCTCGCAACATGGCTTTCGCGGGGCAACCTTGGACCAGATTGCCGATGGCGCAGGGCTGTCGAAACCCAATCTTCTGTACTACTTCCCGTCGAAAGAGGCCGTCCACACCGCATTGCTGTCGCAACTGCTGCACACATGGCTGGACCCTTTGCGCGCCATGAACCCCGACGGCGACCCGGTGGCCGAGATCATGGGCTATGTGAATCGCAAGCTTGAACTGTCGCGCGATTTCCCCCGCGAAAGTCGCCTGTTTGCCAATGAAATCCTGCAGGGCGCACCTCGGATGCGCGCCGCGATCGAAGGCGATCTGAAAACGCTGGTGGATGAGAAATCGCATGTGTTGCGGGCCTGGATGGACGCAGGACGGATTGCGCCGATGCCTCCGGTGCACCTGATCTTTTCGATCTGGGCGCTCACCCAGCACTATGCCGACTTCGATGTGCAGGTCCGCGCCGTGCTTGGCCCCGGCCATGATCCCTTTGTCGAGGCAGCCGAATTTCTGGAAACCCTGTTCGCAAGATTGCTGGCCCCGACGCTGCGTAGCGGACCAGATGGACCTCTGGACGCCTCTGCGACAAGGGTATAGAGCGCAGGCCAGATCAGTCTTCGGTTCAAGGTCATGTCCCAGACAGCCACATCACCAGACGAGGGTGCAAACCCTACCCCGCTCCCGCCTCAGCATCCCAAACAGAACCTCGGCAAACTGGTGCTGGGCTGTATTGGTGTGGTCTACGGCGACATTGGCACCAGCCCACTCTATGCGATGCGGGAATCGCTTCATGCGGCCAGCCGCGACGGGCTGACGCGGGATGATGTGATCGGGGTGATTTCGTTGCTCATTTGGACACTGATCCTGATTGTGACGGTGAAATACGTGGCTCTGATCATGCGGGCCGACAACAAGGGTGAGGGCGGCACGCTGTCCTTGGTGGCTTTGGTCCAACAAGCGTTGAAGCGGCGGCCGGGTTGGTTGCTGGCCATCGGCGTGATCGGCATTTCGCTGTTCTTTGGCGATGCGATCATCACGCCGGCCATGTCAGTGCTGTCGGCGGTCGAAGGTCTTGCCTTGGTGACACCCGCCTTTGGTGACTATGTGATACCGCTGACCATTGTCATCATTCTGGGCCTGTTCTTCTTTCAAAGCCAAGGCACTGAACGGGTCTCCACCTTCTTTGGCCCGATCATGGTGGCGTGGTTCCTGGTCATGGCCGCGATGGGGCTGGTGCATGTGTTCGACGATCTGTCGATCCTGACGGCGCTGAACCCAGTCCATGCGGGCAGCTTTCTGATCACCAATGGCCGTGCGTCTTTCATCGTTCTGGGCTCGGTGTTTCTGGCCGTCACCGGCGGTGAGGCGCTTTATGCCGACATGGGCCATTTTGGCCGCCGCCCGATCCGGCTGGCTTGGGGGCTGCTGGTGTTCCCGGCCTTGACGCTCAGCTATCTGGGTCAGGGGGCGTTGGTTCTGGCCCACCCCGAAACCGCCAGCAATCCGTTCTTTCTGATGGCCCCGGCCTGGGCGCTGTTGCCCTTGGTGATCTTGGCCATGGCCGCCACCGTGATTGCCAGCCAAGCGGTGATTTCGGGCGCGTTTTCAATGATGCAGCAGGCGGTGCAGATGGGCCTGCTGCCGCGTCTCGAAATCCGGCATACGTCCGACACGCAGTTGGGCCAGATCTATCTGCCCAAGGTCAACCTGATCTTGTTGGTGGGGGTGCTGTGTCTGGTGGTGGCCTTCGGGTCGTCCACCAACCTTGCCTCGGCCTACGGCATTGCGGTGACCGGAGACATGGTGATCACCTCGATCCTCGCCTTTGTGCTGTTCCTGAAAGCGTGGAAATGGCCGCTGTGGCTGGTGCTTTTGGTGATGGTGCCGATCATGGTGGTGGAGGGGCTGTTCCTGTCGGCCAACCTGATCAAGCTGCCGGATGGCGGCTATGTGCCGGTTCTGATGGCCGCAACCATGTGTTTCCTGATCTGGACATGGGTGCGCGGCACAGCGCATGTGCAACGCAAAGCCCATGATTCCGCGGTGTCTTTGGCAAAACTGGTGGCCATGCTGGAGAAATCGCACCCCATCGAAGTGCCCGGCACCGCCGTGTTCCTGACCCAAGACCCTGACATCGCCCCCTCGGCCCTGATGCACAACATCAAGCACAATCGGGTGCTGCACAGCCAGAACTTCATCGTCTCGGTCGGCGTCGCTCCCACCCCCACCGTCAGTGACAGTGCCCGCATCACGCTGGAACGGTTGAACGACAAGTTCCTCAAGGTGCGGCTGGTGTTTGGCTATATGGAAACGCCGAACGTGCCGCGCGCCCTGGCCCTTGCACGGCGCCGGGGTGAGAAGTTCGACATCATGACGACCTCGTTCTTCCTGAACCGCCGCTCGTTCCGCTCTGCCCGCAACCACGGCCTGCCAATCTGGCAAGAACGCGTGTTCATCTCGCTGACCAAATCGGCGTCCGATGCGACGGCGTTCTATTGCCTGCCGTCGAACCGGGTGGTCGAGTTGGGGCAGCAACTGGCGATTTAGGCGATCAACTCGTGCATCGCGGCAGCCGCGATCTCAAACGACCGCAGCCGCGCTGCGTGATCGTGGATCATCCCGGTCAGCATGATCTCTTCTGGGCGAAACTGCGCAATCAGCTGTTGCAGCTGCGCCTTCACCGAGGCCTGCGTCCCCACCGCCGCACAGGACAACGCGCGGTTGACTTCGGCCAGCATCTGCGCCGGCACCTCGGATAAATCCGCCTGCGGGCGCGGCAATTTTCCGGGCCGACCCATCCGCAACCGCGCAAAGGCCAGCACTTGGGAAGACCGCAGATATTCGGCCTGCGCATCGGTGTCCGCCGCACAAACCCCCGCCGCCATCATGAAGTAGGGCCGTGCCAGATGCGCCGACGGGCGGAAGGTGGCGCGATAAGTCTCGGCTGCCTGTTCCAGCATCGCGGGTGCGAAATGGCTGGCAAAGGCGTAGGGCAGCCCCAAATAGGCGGCAAGCTGTGCGCCATACAGGCTGCTGCCCAGGATCCAGACCGGCACATGCGTGCCCTCGCCCGGCAAGGCGCGCACCTGTGCTGCCGGGTCATGGGCGGCAAAATACTGCATCAGTTCGACCACATCCTCGGGGAACTGATCGGACGCCTGCAAGTTGCGCCGCAACGCGCGTGCCGTGGCCATATCCGTACCGGGCGCGCGGCCCAGCCCCAGATCGATCCGCCCCGGAAACAGCGTCGCCAGCGTGCCGAACTGTTCGGCAATCACCAAAGGTGCGTGATTGGGCAGCATGATGCCGCCCGAGCCCACCCGGATGGTCCGGGTCGCAGCCGCCACATGGCCGATCACCACCGCCGTCGCCGCCGAAGCGATCCCCGGCATGTTGTGATGTTCGGCCAGCCAAAAGCGATGATACCCCTGCGCCTCGGCATGACGGGCAAGATCGGCGGTGTTGGCCAGCGCCTGGGCGGGGGTCTGACCCTCGGCCACAGGGGCAAGGTCGAGCAATGAGAAATGTTCCATCGTTCATATCTAAGCGCCCCGGCTGGCGCTGCCAACCGCCCCCCTGCCAATTGTGGGCAAAGCGCAGCGGAATTCTGGCAATCCTGCGGTCATTGCTGCGAAAGCGGCGCAGTCTGTTCCGGAAGTCGCGGCTGAAACATGGTAAGTTCAGTTTGGGGACGTCTGAATTGGAAAGGCCATATCATGGGCTTTGCCGTAACTGCCGTGGCCTTGGCGCCGCTGTTGCAGCCACTTGCGCAACCAACGCCGTTGACACGCGTGGCCCCCGCGTCACCTCCGCCAACCCGCTCGCCCATCGCCCCGGTCACCGCCCCGGCCAGCGCCGAGGCGATCATGCTGCAAAATGCCCAACCGCCCGAACCGCCCGCCGGGATAGAGTTCGACGATGTGCCGTTTCAGGACGAGGCCGTTCTGTCTGACGACATCATCCGCCCCGACCCGACCGAACCCTGACTACTCGGCAGCCTTCGCCATCGGGTTGTTGGGATGTGTGGTCCAGTTGCCGTAATCGCCCACGATCTTGCCGGTTCGGGTGTCCAGCGCACCCTTTGGCAGTTCCACCATGGTGATGCAATTTTCCACCGGGCAGACGTTGACGCACAGGTTGCAGGCGACACATTCGTCATCCATCACAGTGAAGGTACGGTCCGCGCTCATAGAGATCGCCTGATGACTGGTGTCCTCACAGGCAGCGAAACAGCGACCGCATTTGATGCAGTCGTCTTGCGAAATATGCGCCTTGCTGACCGCATTCAGGTTCAGGAACTGCCAGTCGGTGACATTCGGAACCGCACGGCCCACCAGTTCCGCAGTCGAGGCCATGCCCTTTTCGTCCATGTACTGCGACAGCCCGGAAATCATTTCCGACACGATCTTGAAGCCATAGGTCATCACAGCGGTGCAAACCTGCACATTGCCCGCGCCCAAAGCCATGAATTCCGCCGCATCGCGCCAAGTGGTGATGCCGCCGATGCCTGAAATCGGCAGCCCGTGGGTGTCACGCGACCGCGCAATTTCCGCCACCATGTTCAGCGCGATGGGCTTCACCGCAGGACCGCAATAACCGCCATGTGTGCCTTTGCCGTCGATCATGGGCTCCGGCGCAAAGCTGTCCAGGTTCACGCTTGTGATCGAGTTGATGGTGTTGATCAGCGAAACCGCATCTGCCCCACCCCGTTTCGCGGCCTCGGCAGGTTTGCGAATGTCGGTTATGTTGGGCGTCAGCTTCACAATCACGGGCATACGTGTGTGCATCTTGCACCAGCGCGTGACCATCTCGATGTATTCCGGCACCTGGCCGACAGCGCCGCCCATGCCGCGCTCGGCCATCCCGTGCGGGCAACCGAAGTTCAACTCGACCCCATCCGCCTCGGTGTCTTCGACATGCGCCAGAATGTCCTTCCACGATTGCTCGTCACAAGGCACCATCAGGCTGATGATCATGGCGCGGTCTTTGTAATCGCGCTTGACCGCCTTGATCTCGCGCAGGTTCACGTCCAGCGGGCGGTCGGTGATCAATTCGATGTTGTTCAGGCCCAGAAGGCGGCGGTCCGCGCCCCAGATTGCGCCATAGCGGGGGCCATTGACGTTGACCACTGGCGGGCCTTCGGACCCCAGCGTTTTCCACACCACACCGCCCCAACCGGCCTCAAACGCGCGCCGAACGTTGTATTCCTTGTCGGTGGGCGGAGCGGAGGCCAGCCAGAACGGGTTGGGGGATTTGATGCCGATGAAGTTGGTTGTCAGGTCTGCCATGATTTTCCCCTTACGCCTTCAGGCTTGCATGAATGGCCTCGGCGGCATCGCGGCCTTCGGCCACGGCCGTGACGGTCAGATCTTCGCCACCCGCCGCGCAATCGCCACCGGCCCAGACGCGGCCCAGCTGTTTGACCAGCTTTTTGCCATCCTGCGCAATCGGTGCGGCCACCAGCGTCTGGCCAATCGCCTTGAACACCTGATCGGCCTTCAAGGCAAAGGTTTCGCCGCCCTCATAGGAGAATTCGACACCCTCAACCCGGCCCGTACCCAAAATCCGCTGTGGAGCCGCCCCGTAGATGATCCGCACGCCCGCGCTGGTGGCATGATCTTGTTCATACTCTGACGCGCTCATTTTTTCCTTGCCGCGCCGATAGACCATGGTCACGGACTGCGCACCCAAAAGCTTGGACTGCACCGCAGCATCCACCGCCGTCATGCCGCCACCGATCACCACCACATCGCGGCCAATGGCGACGGCGGCTTTGTCGGACTGGCGCAATTCTGAAATGAAATCAATGGCGTTGCGCACGCCGTCCAGATCCTCACCCGCCGCC
>JBIHZO010000493.1:0-2814 GCA_044231405.1 Cypionkella sp.
GGCGGACCTCCGGCGTTGGTCACCAGAATATCCACTGCATCCGCCTGCGCCAACACCTGTGCGCGGCCCGCCTCCGTCGTGATATCGGCAGCAATGGCTGTGACTTGCACGCCATACCTCGCGCGGATTTCTTCCGCAGTCGCCTCCAGCGCATCGCGCCCACGGGCGTTGATCACCAGGTCCACTCCGGCCTCTGCCAAAGCCATCGCGCAGCCGCGCCCCAGCCCCTTGGACGCCGCACACACCAGCGCACGCTTGCCTCTGATACCCAGATCCATCGCCGTCTCCTGTTTCTTTGTGTCACACCTAACAGCCCCGCACCCTCGCCGAAAGCCGCAAGATTTTCCGCGCGCTGCACCGCGTTTGACCCAGTTCTGCCGCATTGCCGGGCTAATATCACTTGTCCAAGGTCCGGCCCCGGTTCATATCCCTGTCGCCCATATAAAGATTGCTGCCTCATGCCCCAAGCACCCAAGCCCGACCTGCCTGGCCACGCCGCCCAAGTTCTGGCGGCCGATGCGATTTACGTCTCGCACGGGGTCAATATGGGCGACGGGCTGACGGGCCCAGATCAGGTCTATCCCGGCGATATTTACATGCTGGACGACACTCAGGCCCCGTTGCGCCTTGTGCTGACCCAACCGCAAAGCGGCCAACAGCGCGTCGGTCGTGGCAGTGCCGTGGGCCGCGACAGCGACCTTTTGCGGTTCGAGGCGCGCTATGCGCTGATGACTGCGGATGGCGATCAGGTGGAACTGCTGTTGATCGCGCTGCCGGATGGCAGTCGGTTCGCACTGCCGCTGTCACCGATGGCCGCACGCACAGAATACACGCTGGTCAAGGTGGAAGAGGCGCCGCAGGAAACCGGGCTTTCTGATTTCCTGTGCGTGTCCTTCGCGCGCGGCACCATGATCACGCTGGCCACTGGCCAACAGTGCCCGATCGAGGATTTGCGCGCGGGCGACAAGATTTTGACCCGCGATCACGGCGGCCAGCCCATCGCATGGATCGGTAGCACCACCCTGCGCGCAGTCGGGGCCTTTGCGCCCGTGGTGATTGTGGCCGGCACCCTTGGCAATGCCGGCGATCTGATTGTCAGCCAACACCACCGGATGTTCCTGTATCAACGCGAACGCCGCGCCGGAATCACCACCTCGGAACTGCTGGTGCAGGCCAAGCATCTGGTCGACGGCGAACGGATTTTTCTGCGCGAAGGCGGCTTTGTCGATTACTTCAGTCTGGTTTTCGATCAACATGAAATCATCTACGCCGAGGGCGTCCCCGCCGAAAGCCTGATGGTCAACGATGCCACTGTCAACCGCCTGCCCGCCGAGTTGTCCGCCGTTGTGAAGGCACGGTTTCCGGGCTTGTCGCAGGGCCAGCATTTCGGAACTGAGGCCGGGCGGCAGTTTCTGGACGAAGTCGGCACCGCAACCCTTTACAAAGATGGCAGTCGCAAGGGTCTGCGACTGTAACGCGTCAGTGGACGCCGCGCGCGGTTTCCGATAAAGCGCGGCCATGCAAGACAACCGCCCCCAACTCCCGCCCGAAATTGCCCGCCGCCGGACCTTTGCGATCATCTCGCACCCCGACGCCGGTAAAACCACGCTGACCGAAAAATTCCTGCTGTTTGGCGGCGCGATCCAGATGGCGGGCCAAGTGCGCGCCAAGGGCGAGGCGCGGCGCACGCGGTCTGACTTCATGAAGATGGAGCAAGAACGCGGGATTTCCGTGTCGGCCAGCGCCATGAGTTTCGATTTCCGGCATTACCGGTTCAATCTTGTGGACACCCCCGGCCACAGCGATTTCTCCGAAGACACCTACCGCACGCTGACCGCCGTCGACGCCGCGATCATGGTGATTGATGGCGCCAAGGGAGTGGAGAGCCAAACGCAAAAGCTGTTCGAGGTCTGCCGTCTGCGCGACCTGCCAATCCTGACCTTTTGCAACAAGATGGACCGCGAAAGCCGCGACACCTTTGAGATCATTGACGAGATTCAGGAAAATCTGGCGATTGACGTGACGCCTGCGTCTTGGCCCATCGGCATGGGCCGCGAATTTGTCGGTGCTTATGATTTGCTGCATGATCGTCTGGAAATCATGGACCGCGCCGACCGCAACAAAGTGGCGGAAACCATTCAGATCACCGGGCTGGACGATCCGAAACTGGCCGAACATGTGCCGCCGGAACTGTTGACGAAGCTGCGCGAAGAGCTTGAAATGGCGCGTGAATTGCTGCCCAAATTTGACCGCACCGCGTTCTTGAACGGGTCGATGACGCCGATCTGGTTCGGGTCTGCCATCAACTCGTTTGGCGTCAAGGAACTGATGGACGGAATGGGCGAATATGGCCCCGAACCCCAGCCGCAAAAGGCCGCAGAACGGCAGATTTCGCCTGAAGAACAACCGGTAACGGGTTTCGTGTTCAAGGTGCAGGCCAATATGGACCCCAAGCACCGCGACCGCGTGGCCTTTGTGCGACTGGCGTCAGGCCATTTCCTGCGCGGCATGAAGATGCTGCATGTGCGGACCAAGAAACCGATGGCCATCGCCAACCCGGTGATGTTTCTGGCCGCCGACCGCGAGTTGGCCGAAGAGGCTTGGGCGGGCGACATCATCGGCATCCCGAACCATGGCCAGTTGCGCATCGGCGACGCGCTGACGGAAGGTGAAGCGTTGCGTTTCACCGGCATCCCGTCCTTTGCACCCGAACTGTTGCAGGTGGTGCGCGCGGCCGATCCGATGAAGGCCAAGCATCTGGAAAAGGCACTGATGCAGTTTTCCGAGGAAGGTGCCGCCAAGGTCTTCAAGCCG
>JBIHZO010000101.1:0-9423 GCA_044231405.1 Cypionkella sp.
GTGGTTTAGGGGCGATGGCGTGCAGGCCTGTTCGGCGCTGTCTGGCACTGCGCCAGTTGACGCGGGAGTTGACGCGGGGCCAGTTGACGCGGGGCCAGTTGACGCGGGGCCAGTTGACGCGGGGCCGGTTGACGCGGGGCCGGCTGACGCGGGGGCCGGTTGACGCGGGGCCAGACTGACGGCGGCGCCCAGATCTGACAAAAGCCGGGTCTGGGCCCGGCTTTTGCTTTTCAGTGGTCACTCACCGCCGTTGGTGGCGCGGTCGTTCTGGCGGGTCTTGCGGTCACCTGCCTCGCGGTTCTGGCCACCGGCGTTCGGCTCGGTGTCGCCGTGGATCTTGTTGGCGTGTTTGGTCGCCGCTGCATCCATCTTGTGCTTTTGTGCCTCGGCCTGCACGTTGAACTTGGTGTCGGCGGCTTGTTTGGTTTGGTCCAGTTTTGACATGATCAACTCCTTCTCTGTCGAACCAACGCCTTGGCCGTGACTCGGTTCCGCACAAAGAAGAACCCTGCCAGCGCGGGGCTGGCAGGGCTTGAGGTATTGAAACTGGACGGGTGACTTATTCGCGGTTGCCGAGGAAGCTCAGCAGGAACATGAACATGTTGATGAAGTCCAGATACAGGCTGAGTGCGCCCATGATCGCCGACTTGCCCATCCATTCGCGGTCGCCCATCTGCGCGTGCTGCAGGTAGGTGTTCTTGATGGTCTGGGTGTCATAGGCGGTCAGACCTGCGAAAATCAGCACGCCGATGACCGAGATGGCGAAGGCCATGGCCGAGGAGGCGAGGAAGATGTTCACGACCGAAGCCACGATCAGACCGATCAGACCCATCATCAGGAAGGTGCCCATGCCGGACAGGTCTTTCTTGGTGGTGTAGCCATACAGCGACAGGCCCGCGAAGGCGATCGAGGTCACGAGGAAGGTCTGCGCGATCGAGGTGCTGGTGTAGACAGCGAAGATGAACGCCAGCGACAGGCCAACAGCGGCGGCATAGGTGTAGAAGAACAGCTGTGCGGCGGCGACCGACAGGCGGTTGATCATGGCAGAAAACGCGAAGACCATGATCAGCGGCGCGAACATCACCACCCATTTCAGGGGCGTGCCGAAAATCGCGGCGACCATCGCGTCATTGGTGCCAACCGCCCAGGCCACGCCTGCAGTGATCAGCATCGCCACGGACATCAGCCCGTAGACCTTGTTCATGTGGGCACGCAAACCGGCGTCGATCTCGGCGGTGCGGGTTCCGGCAACTCCGGTCCGGATCGTCTGATAGTCAGCCATGGATAGCCTCCGATAGGATTATGGCGGGTGGCGCAGAGGATCCGAGCCACCTTGTGCCAGCAATATCGGGGCAGCGGGGCGCGATTTCAAGGATTTCCGCGCGGGAAATCATGCAGCCCGAAAATAGGTTCAGTGCCGCCATGCTTTCGGCACATCCCAAAGCGATTTCTGCGCTTCGGCGGTGGCCTGCGTCTGCGTCACGCCGATGTCGGCCAGACGGGCGGCGTCAAGGGTCAGCAACTGCTGGCGTTGGGCCCGGGCGATCAACGCAAGGCGCACTTCAGCAGCAAAATCAGCGAAGAAGCCGCGCGACTGCACGCGGGCAACTGCCATCGTGGAGGTGTGGAGCGAGGCGAACATGGTCTTTCCTTTCAGGTTTTTATCAGCGTCGGTGATGCGGACCCGCAGGATCATCACATCACTTGATCCTTGTACGCGAATCGGTATGATAAGAAAAATGAATGGTTTTGACTTCTGGCATCAGGATTTGTGATATGGTTCGCAATCTGGACATTACCTCCTTGCGGTCTTTCGTGGCCATTGCTGATGCGGGTGGGGTCACGCGGGCGGCGGGGTTTCTGAACCTGACGCAATCGGCGGTGTCGATGCAGATCAAACGGCTGGAGGAATTGCTGGAAACACAACTGCTGGACCGGTCCAGCCGCAAAGTGGGTTTGACGGCGGATGGCGAGCAGCTTCTGGGCTATGCGCGGCGGATGTTGGCCTTGAACGATGAGGTTTTCGCGCGCCTGACCCAGACCCAGCATGAGGGCGAGGTGATCTTGGGCGTGCCGCATGACATCGTGTATCCGATCATCCCGCAGGTCTTGCGGCGGTTTGCCAAAGAATATCCCAAGATGAAGGTAACGCTGCTGTCATCGTGGACGCGGGTGCTGAAGGCGCAGTTTTCGCGCGGCGAATGTGATGTGATCCTGACCACCGAGGAAACCATCGAACCGGGCGGCGAAACCTTGGCCGAGTTGCCGCTGGTCTGGGTGGGCGCGCAAGGTGGTATGGCGTGGCGTGGCCGGCCCTTGCGGTTGGCCTTTGCCTACAACTGCTTTTTCCGTCAAGGCGTGCAGGCGGCGCTGGATGCCAGCGGCATCGCTTGGGAAATGGCGGTGGAAAGCGAAGACGGCCGCGCGATAGAGGCGGCTGTGGCGGCCGATCTGGCGGTCCATGCGGTGCTGGCCGGATCGGAGCCGCAATATGTCGAACGGGTGCAGCATGGCGGCACTTTGCCAGAGTTGTTGACGATCAAGGTCAATATGTATGTGGCAGATCCGGTGCATTCCGAGGCGGTGCGGGTGCTGGCCCAGATGATCAAGCAGGCCTATCAGCCGCGTGGGCTCCGCGACCGCGAGGTCATGGCAGGGTGATCACCACTTTGCCGGTGGCCTGGCGGCTTTCCAGCAATTCCAGCCCGCGCGGATAGTCGGCAAAGGGCAAGGTGTGGCTGATGTGGGGGTGCAGATCACCCTTGGCCAGCCAGTCCAGCAGGGTTTGCAGGCTTTGGGTCAGCACTTGCGGCGCGAAGGTCAGATAGCCGCCCCAGTACAGGCCCATCACCGTCAGGTTTTTCACCAGCAGCAGGTTGGCGGGAATCGGCGGCACAGTGCCGCTGGCGAAACCGATGGTCAGCAGACGGCCTTCGGGCCGGCAGGCGGACAGGGCGGCGGTGAAGGCCGGGCCGCCGACCGGATCATAGACCACATCGACGCCGCCGATGGCCTTGAACGCGGCCTTGAGGTCAGGCGTGTCGCTGTCGATCACCGCGTCGGCCCCGGCTTTGCGGGCGATCTCGAGCTTGGCCGCGCCGCGTGCGCAGGCGATGACATGGGCACCCATGCGTTTGCCGATCTCAACCGCCGTCAGGCCAACCCCCCCGGCCGCGCCCAGCACCAGCAAAGTCTCGCCGCGTTGCAGGCGTGCCTTGTGGTCCAAGGCCAGATGCGAGGTGCCATAGGCGATCTGAAACGCCGCCGCCTGTTCAAAGCTGACCGCGTCGGGCAGCGTGATCAGCCGGGCGGCGGGCAAGGCCGCCAGTTCGGCCAGCCCGCCATGGCCCGCAAAGCCCGCCACACGGCTGCCGATGACGGGGCCGTCGGTGTCGGGGCCAAGCGCGACAACTGTGCCCGCAATCTCCATTCCCGGGGTATAGGGCAGGGGCGGATGTTCCTGATATTTGCCCTGCTGCATCAGCAGATCGGCAAAGTTCAGGCCCACGGCTGCAACCTGAACCAATACTTCTCCTTCGGCTGGCTTGGGTGCCTGGATAGTTTGCAGCATGGCGCTGCCGCCGATCTGATCCACCCGCCAAGCCTGCATCTTTGATCCCCCATTTCGTGCGCTGCGGGCAGAAACCCGCGTTGGGGCCATCAGGAATGGCAATTGGCGCGCGGTCAAGCTGTGAATTGTTGCAAAACGCAAAGAAATTGTCAGGGCAGCAAAGCAAAATGCAATGCAATTTGGAAAACGCCTTTGGCGCGAGTGTTGCGTTTGACGTGATCCCTATGCGGTATGAGGCGCAACTCTTCTTCGCTTGTATAATTGGACATATCCAAAAAGACAGGTTTTCTGACCTGTCAGATGAATTTTCCAAGGAATTGGGTGAATGCAGGTTTTGGCACAGTAATTGCTTATAACTGAGCAGAGACTTGATCGCGTAAAGTGGAGAATACGATGAAGCACCCTGTTGATGCCCATGTTGGCAAACGCATCCGTCACCGTCGCTGGATGATCGGGATGACGCAGCAACAACTGGCAGATAAGGTTGGGATCAAGTTCCAGCAGATCCAGAAGTATGAAACCGGGATGAACCGGGTTTCCGCCTCGCGGCTGTGGGATATTGCCGATGCGCTGGGCGTGACGATTTCGTTCTTCTTCGAGGGTCTGGCCGAGGGCGCCAATGTGGCGCAGGCGGGCACTGACATGATGGCCGACAAAGAGGCGCTGGAACTGGTGCGGTCCTATTACGCGATCCCGGAGGCGCAGCGTCGCCGTCTGTTCGATCTGGCCCGCGTGCTGAGCGAAGCGGCGTAATCTTGACCTGACGCCCCGGCATCTATAGCGCCGGGGTGCGGGCACAAGGCCCGTCACCCAAGGGGCGGCGTTCATGACCAATCTCTCCGAGGCCGAACAGGCCGACATCATCGCCGTGGCCGCTGAATTGGCCGCTGCGGCGCGGGTGGCGACATTGCTGCATTTTCGCAGCGAAGGTCTGACGGCGGACAACAAGGAAGCCGAGCGATTTGATCCGGTGACGGTGGCAGACCGGTTGTCGGAAACCCGCATGCGCGAGATTCTGGCGCGGCGCAGGCCGGCGGACGGCATTCTGGGTGAGGAGTTTGGCCGGGTGGAGGGCACTTCGGGTCTGACATGGGTGCTGGACCCGATCGACGGGACGCGCGGCTATCTGTCCGGCACACCGACCTGGGGGGTGCTGATCTCGGTGCGCGATGCGGGGGGGCCGATCTACGGGCTGATTGATCAGCCTTACATTCAGGAACGCTTTGAGGGCGGGTTTGGCCGTGCCGAAGTCAACGGACCCATGGGGCGGCGGGCGTTGAAAACGCGGGCGCCGCGGGCGCTGTCGGAGGCCATTTTGTTCACCACCTTTCCCGAAGTCGGCACGGCAGATGAGGGTGCGGCGTTCCGGCGGGTGGCCCCGAAAGCGCGGTTGGTGCGCTATGGCATGGACTGCTATGCCTATGCGCTGATCGCGGCAGGGCAGATTGATCTGGTGATCGAGGCGGGGCTGCAGGCCTATGACGTGCAGGCCCCGATCGCGGTGATCGAGGCTGCGGGCGGCATTGTCACCGATTGGCAGGGGCGGCCTTGTCAGGACGGCGGACAGGTTCTGGCGGCGGCGAATGCGGCGATCCATGCCGAGGCGATGGCGCTGTTGAACCGTTGATCCAGCGGGGGCCCGAAGCCGGGCCATTTGGTCACTCACCGTCGCGCTGGCGCGCTTTGGGTTCGGGGGTGGGGGCATTCTGCCCCCAGGTCACAAGTGCCGGGGCACTTGTGACTTCCCCCTGAGGATATTTTCCGACAGATGAACGGCCTTGGCGGGAGTGCCGGGGTTTGCTAGGGTTGAAGGGCGCGAGTCCTTGATCCCCCCTTCTGTCGCGCAATCCCCGATCCACCGAAGGGGGTGGTGTTCAGGGGGAAGCATGTCCAAAATCCAGTCCGAAATTCTGATCCGCAATGCGGATGTCGTGGTCACGATGAACGCGGGTCGCGTTGAGGTGGCGCATGGGGATGTTTTGCTGCGCGGCGGGGTGATTGCCGCTGTGGGGCAGGGGTTGAGCACCTCGGGTGAGGTGGTGGAGGCGCGCGGCTGTGTGGTGACACCGGGTTTGGTGAACACGCATCACCATCTGTATCAGACCCTGACGCGGGCGGTGCCGGGCGGGCAGGACGCGCTGTTGTTTGGCTGGCTGCAGGTTTTGTACCCGATCTGGGCGCGGTTTGGGCCGGAGGAGATGTTTGTCTCGGCGCAGGTGGGCCTGGCGGAACTGGCATTGTCGGGCTGTAGCATGACTTCGGATCATCTCTATCTGTTCCCGAACGGGTCGCGTCTGGATGACACGATTGCGGCGGCGCGCGCGGTGGGGATGCGGTTTCACCCGACGCGGGGGGCGATGTCCATCGGGATCAGCGCCGGGGGGCTGCCGCCGGACAGTCTGGTGGAGGCGGAGGCGGCGATCCTTGAGGATTGCATCCGGGTGGTGGACCAGTTCCATGATGCCGGGGAAGGGTCGATGCTGCGGGTTGGAATCGCGCCTTGTTCGCCATTTTCTGTCAGCCGCGATCTGATGCGGGAGGCGGCGTTGCTGGCGCGGGACAAAGGCGTGATGCTGCACACCCATCTGGCCGAGAATGACGAAGATATCGCCTATTCGCTGGCGAAGTTCGGTTGTCGGCCGGGGCAATATGCCGAGGATCTGGGGTGGACAGGCGCTGACGTCTGGCACGCGCATTGTGTCAAGCTGGACGCGGGCGAGATTGATCTGTTTGCGCGCTCGGGCACCGGGGTTGCGCATTGCCCCTGTTCCAATTGTCGCCTGGGATCGGGGATTGCACCGGTGCGGGCCATGCGGGATGCCGGAGTGAAGGTGGGTCTGGGCGTCGATGGATCGGCCAGCAATGACGCCGGAAACCTGATATTGGAGGCGCGGCAGGCGTTGTTGTTGCAGCGGGTGTCGCGCGGGGCGGATGCAATGGCCGCGCGCGAGGCGTTGGAGGTGGCAACGCTGGGCGGGGCAAAGGTGCTGGGGCGCGGGGATTGCGGGTCGATCGAACCGGGCAAGCGGGCGGATATCGCGATCTGGGATGTGTCGGGCATTGAGGCGGCGGGGTCTTGGGACCCGGTGGCCAGTCTGATCCTGTGCGGGACGACCCGGGTGCGCGATCTGTTTGTCGAAGGGCGGGCGGTGGTGCGCGGTGGCCAGATGGCCACGATTGATCTGCCGCGGGTGATTGAGCGGCAGAACCAACTGGCGCGACGATTGATGGGTTGAGGTGCTGCGGCGAATGGCGGCGCTGATCTGGCCTTTGCCGCTTTGCGCGCTGGCCACGGTTGGCGCGCCGCTCCCTTGTTTCTTGCCCCCCGTTTACAGACGGCCCCCCTTGCGCTATGCCACTCCCATGACCATCCGGACCGCCTTTATTGACCGTCCCCGACGCCAGCGCCGCAGCGCCTGACGATTGATCCGCTTTGCCCGGCGTTTTGGGCAACCCATCCGTTGACTTCCCCTTATGTCCTTGGCTACGCCTAGGCTTTCGCTGTGAAAGGCCCCGTCCATGATCACCCCGGTTTTGCCCACTTACAACCGCGCCCCGATTTCGTTTGAAAAGGGTGAGGGGTCCTGGCTGACCGCGACAGATGGCAGCCGCTATCTGGACTTGGGTGCAGGCATTGCGGTGAACGCGCTGGGCCACGCCAACCCGGAGCTGATCGCGGCGCTGACGGCGCAGGCGGCAAAGGTTTGGCATGTGTCGAACCTCTACCGCATCCCGGAGCAGGAAAAGCTGGCCCAGATGTTGGTGGACCTTACTTTTGCCGACACGGTCTTCTTCACCAACTCGGGCACCGAGGCGGCGGAACTGGCGATCAAGATGGCGCGCAAGTATCATTATGACCGCGATCAGGCCGACCGGGTAGAGATCATCGCCTTTGAAGGTGCGTTTCACGGCCGATCCACCGGCGCGATTGCGGCTGCGGGAGCCGAGAAGATGGTCAAGGGCTATGGCCCGTTGATGCCGGGGTTCCGGCAGTTGAAATGGGGCGATCACGACGCGTTGCGCGCCGCCATCACCACCCGCACCTGTGCCGTGATCATCGAGCCCGTGCAGGGTGAGGGCGGCATTCGCGTGGTGCCCGATCAATGCCTGAAAGGGCTGCGCGATCTGTGTGATGAAACCGGCACCTTGCTGATTTTCGACGAGGTGCAATGTGGCGTGGGCCGCACCGGCAAGCTGTTCGCCCATGAGTGGTCTGGCATCACCCCCGACATCATGATGGTCGCCAAGGGCATCGGCGGCGGATTTCCGTTGGGCGCGGTGCTGGCCACCGAAGACGCGGCCTCTGGCATGGTTGCCGGCACGCATGGCTCGACCTATGGCGGCAACCCTTTGGGCTGTGCCGTGGGGGCTGCGGTTCTGAGCATCGTGGCGCAGGACAGCTTTCTGGACGCCGTGTCGCGCAAATCCGCGCAGTTCCGGCAGGGTCTTGAAGGTCTGATCGCGGCCCATCCGACGGTGTTTGAGGCGGTGCGCGGTCAGGGTCTGATCCTCGGTCTGAAATGCGTGGCCTCCAACCTCGATGTGGTTAAGGCCGCCTATGCCGAACACCTGCTGACCGTGCCCGCCGCAGACAACGTGCTGCGTTTGCTGCCGGCGCTGAACATCCCGGAGGCAGATATTGCCGAGGCCTTGGCCCGTCTGGACCGCACCGCCGCCCGGATCGAGGCCGCCTGATGCATCTGTCGCATCCGAGCGCCGAAGCCGCGCATTGTGCCTCGCGACGACTGTGGGGCTGAGTTCTCGGTCCATCCTGTGTGCAACTGTATCCCCGGTGGCCCGGGGGCGAACAGCCCCCGGCGCTTGCCACAAACGAGACGTCTTATGAAACACTTCCTGGATATCCACAAAACAGACGCCGCCGAATTGCGGGGCATGATCAACTCTGCCCATGCAATGAAGGCTGCGCGCAACAACCGCCCCAAGGGCACGCCCGATGATGACCAACCCTTGGCTGGCCGCATGGTGGCGCTGATCTTTGAAAAACCATCGACCCGCACCCGCGTGTCCTTTGACGTGGGCGTGCGCCAGTTGGGCGGGCAGACCATGGTGCTTTCGGGCAAGGAAATGCAGCTTGGGCACGGTGAGACGATTGCGGACACCGCCCGGGTGTTGTCCCGCTATGTCGATCTGATCATGATCCGCACCTTTGAAGAGGCGACGCTGCTGGAGATGGCCGAACACGCCACGGTTCCGGTGATCAACGGCCTGACCAACCGCACCCATCCCTGTCAGATCATGGCCGACGTGATGACCTACGAAGAGCATCGCGGCCCGATTGCCGGCAAAAAGGTGGTCTGGGCCGGGGACGGCAACAACGTGGCGGCGTCGTTTTTGCATGCCGCCGGGCAGTTCGGCTTTGATTTCACCTTCACCGGGCCGGAAACGCTGGACCCCGAAGCGGCTTTTGTCGATTTTGCCCGCGCCAAGGGGTCGAACGTGCTGATTGAACGTGACCCGGCCCGCGCCATGCTGGGGGCGGATCTGGTGGTTACAGACACTTGGGTGTCGATGCACGACCCCGAATCGGCCAAGGAACGCCGTCACAACCAGTTGCGCGGATATCAGGTGAATGAGGCATTGATGGCCCGTGCCAAGCCCGACAGCCTGTTCATGCACTGCCTGCCCGCGCATCGGAATGATGAGGCGACCAGTGCCGTGATGGACGGCCCGCATTCGGTGATCTTCGACGAGGCCGAAAACCGCCTGCACGCGCAAAAGGCCGTGATGCGCTGGTGCTTGGGGGTTTGAGGCGCGGCGTCGGCCAATCCCCGACGCCGCCCCGGACTTGATCCGGGGCCTCTGGTCATGAAGGTGAGGCCCCGGATCAAGTC
>JBIHZO010000494.1:0-2803 GCA_044231405.1 Cypionkella sp.
TGCTGAGCCAGATTCTGGACATGGAAAAAGCCGCAAACTCCAAGCTGACCGGCGTGGCCGTCAGCGAAGTCAACATGGCCAAGAAGGCCGCCTGACACAGCACGAAAGATCATCTCGGCTGCGGGTCAACTGCAGCCGACACCGGCCGCAAGCGGGGCGGCGAAGTCCCCGCTGAATTCACACATCGGCCATGCAGGACCGCAAACTGCCGCGTCGCCTGCGCCCGCACAAACAAGGATAGCCATGAAAACGCCCACGCAATCATCGGACTTGAACGACCTTATCTCGGCCCGGGGTGCGGGAGGTGAGATCCACCAAAATGCAGACGGCGCCGCCGAACGACTGACCACCGCGCAAGGCGTGGTGATTGCCGACAACCAGAATTCATTGCGGGCTGGGGCTCCGGGGCCGACACTGCTGGAAGACTTCGCCCTGCGAGAGAAGATCTTTCACTTTGACCATGAGCGCATCCCCGAACGGGTTGTGCATGCGCGGGGCTATGGCGCGCATGGCACCTTCACCTGCACCCGCGCCATGGCGGATGTGACACGCGCTGCGCCCTTTGCCGAAGTTGGCAAGCAGACCGATGTCTTCGTGCGGTTTTCCACCGTGGCGGGCAGCAAAGGCTCGCCCGATCTGGCACGCGATATCCGGGGCTTTGCCGTCAAGTTCTATACCGATCAGGGCAACTGGGATCTGGTCGGCAATAACGCGCCGGTGTTCTTCATCCAGGACGCGATCAAGTTTCCCGATCTGATCCATGCGGTCAAGCCTACCCCGGACCGTGACTTTCCTCAGGCGGCCAGTGCCCACGATAATTTCTGGGATTTCATCTCGCTGACCCCCGAGGCGATGCACACGATCATGTGGGCGATGTCAGACCGGGCGATCCCGCGCTCTTTCACCACGATGGAGGGGTTTGGCGTTCACACCTTCCGCTTTGTCGCGGCAGACGGCGTTTCAACCTTTGTCAAATTCCACTGGAAGCCGAAGATGGGTCTGCAATCCGTGGTCTGGGACGAGGCGGTGAAAAGCAATGGCGCGGATGCCGACCGCCACCGCCGAGACCTGTGGGATGCGATCGACCGCGGCGATTTTCCGGAATGGGACCTGGGAGTCCAGCTTTTCGATCAAGCCTTTGCCGATGGCTTTGCCTTTGACGTGCTGGACCCCACCAAGCTGATCCCCGAAGAAGAATGCCCTGTGCAAATCATCGGCACCATGAAGCTTGACCGCGCGGTGGAAAACTTCTTCGCCGAAACCGAACAGGTGGCGTTCTGTACGGCCAACGTCATCCCCGGCATCGACTTTACCGATGACCCGCTGCTGCAGGGGCGCAACTTTTCCTATCTGGATACCCAAGTAAAACGGCTTGGCGGGCCAAATTTTACCAAGATCCCGGTGAATACGCCCAAGGGCTGCCCGGTCAGCAATTACCAGCAGGATGGCCATATGCAGACCGTGCATCGCAAGGGCCGGGTGAATTATGAACCCAACGGCTGGGGGACCGGGCCGCGCGCGCATCCGCTGGAGGGTTACGTCAGCTACCGCGCGCCAGTGACCGGCGAAAAGGCCCGGCTGCGTCCGGAAAGTTTTGCTGACCACTACAGCCAGCCAAGGCAGTTTTACATCAGCCAGACTGTCAGCGAACAGGGCCACATCGTCGCCGCTCTCGTTTTCGAGTTGTCAAAATGCGCCGAACCCAGCATCCGCGCCCGGATCGTGGCACATCTGCGCAATATCGAAGAGGACATGGCCGCCTTGGTCGCCGATCGGCTTGGGCTGGCTGCCATGCCTGCCCCCGCTCCTGCCGCGCACCCGACCCGAACAGATCTGCAACCCTCCCCGGCGCTCAGCATCCAATCCAACCCGCCAGACAGCTTCAAGGGTCGAGTGATGGGGGTGATGCTGAGTGATGGTTTTGACGGATCGTTATTGGCAACACTTGAAAAGTCCGTGGCCAAAGCCGGGGGATTGATCAAGATCATCGCCCCAAGGGTCGGCGGAGTGCTGTGCAGCAAGAACAACCTGCATGAGGTCCACGAAAAGATCGGCAGCGCGCCGTCCGTGCTGTTTGATGCGGTGGCCATCTTGTTGGGCCAGGACAGTCTTGCAACCACACCGGCGGCGCTCACGTTCCTGACCGAGGCCCATCAGCACTGCAAGTACATCGGCTGGTCCGAGGGGGCGAGCGCTCTGGTTGCGGTATGTGGACTGTCCGGGGCAGAGGACGACGCATTCTGCGCCTTGACCGACACGGCATCCGTTCAGTCTTTCGTCAAGGGCTGCAAGGCTTTGCGCCACTGGCCACGCGAGGTGTTGTTTCAGATCTGACTCCATCGGAGTGGTCCTGATCATAAATCCGAAGCGGCTCTTGCTCGCGGTCGTTCTGGCTGGACTGGCAACATGTGTAGCCACTCAATGGCCGCTGTGGCAATCCGGACGTGTGCCGCAGACACCACTCGCGCTGATCTCTGGCGGGCCGCAAACAGCCCGGTCGGACAGAATCTGGATTGACTCCGACGCGGCCTGCGGTGCGACGGCTCGCACTGACCCGGATGATTGTCTGGCCATTTTATGGCTTGTAGGGCGCGAGGCAAAAATCGTCGGAATATCCACCAGTTTCGGAAACGCTTCGGGCGCAGTCGTGGCCGAACGGTTGGATACCCTTGCGTCAACAATGGCGCAGGAGGGTCTGCCGGTTCCAGCCATTTACCGCGGCCATGCCAAACCAGCCGCTCCCCAGGACAGGCTTCCGCCCGGTGTGGCTGCCCTGCAAGCGGCCCTCGACGCGGGGCCGCTG
>JBIHZO010000102.1:0-9414 GCA_044231405.1 Cypionkella sp.
GGCAGTGGTCGAGAGCTTCTTCAACCTGCTCAAACGCGAACGTATCAGGCGCAGATAGTACAAAACCCGCGAAGAGGCCCGGCGTGACGTGTTCGACTACATCGAGTTCTTCTACAACCCGCAGCGCAAACACGTTAGGAATGGCATGCTGTCACCGATCGCCTTCGAACAGCAGCAGAAACTGAAACTGCAGGGCGTCTAGCAAACTAGGGGCTATTCAGTATGCCGAGCCAGATGCAATGGGCACAGTTGCACAAATCAGGGTTGAAAAGTGGGCTGCGCCAAGAACGGGAGTGATCGGTTCCATGGCTGTGTCCGTGGCATTGCCGCCGTCACCTCAACCTCCCGCAGCATCCCTCCCGCGATCAACCCATCTCGCACCCAGTCCAGCGCCTGCCACCAGTCCTCATAGCCGCGCCGGGCGGAGGCGATCTGCTCCGGGTGCGGCCGCCATGTGACCGGACAGGCCAGAACCTCGATCGTGCGCCACTTGCCGCGGGACAGCACGCGCTCGGTGCCAACCACAATGGTGGTCGCCCGCTCGCCATGCTGATTGGTTTTGGTTTCCGCGGGCACACAGCGCGGCACCACGCCTGGCAACCAATCTGGTGTCATTCCCGCACGCGCCAGTTCGGCCACCTGTATCGCCGTGCGGATGCCGCCCAAGCTGTCGGGCATGCCTGCGACGGTGGCGGCGATCACCTCGGCGTCGCGATGGGTGTAACTGCCCATCTTGTGTCGGCCACCGTCCACCTTGCAGCCCAGCGCCCCCCGCTGAAGCAAGATGTACTCCATGCCAAAACCGAAGCCCTCCTCTGACACATCCTTCAGCAAGGGCAGTTCCAACTGCGCCTTTTCCACCCGGAAGGCCCATTCCAGGATCGCCTGCACGCCCAGCTGACGTCTTCCCTTGGCGCCAGTGGTGCCCCCAATCCGTCCCTGCAAGCTCATGGCGTTCACCGCACCCCTCGCTGGCGCAGGCGTTCCAGCGTGACGAGGCCGCGCACCAGCATGGCATCACGGATGGTGTTGCTGATCACGCTCTGGGGCAGATAGCCGTCGGCATTGACCATCCTGGCGTAGAACGCCGCCTTTTCGTCATCGCTGAGGGGAGGCTTCACTTCGCCTTTGCGTTGCAGCTTGGTCCTCTTGCCATCGGCGTTTGCTGTGGCAGCAAGCGCATCGCGCTGGGCGGCCCGTTCCATGAACCGGTCGAGGGCTTTGGGCCCATCGGGCGGGTTGGGATGATCGCCACGGCTTTCGGTGGCGGTCTCGAGGATCCGGTCCTCGGACAGCCCGAGGTCTTCCCGCCAGCGGCGGACATGCAAGCGAGCTGGCCAACCCTGCCACCAGGCGGGCAGGGGGGTGTTGGCGGCGAAGCCCAGCGCCGCTAGCAGCTCTGCGAAAAACCGATCAAAATCGGAATCGCGCGCTTGCGCATCCTCCTCCTCCTTTACAGGTTCATTTAGTGTTTCTCTTACAAGGTTAGTGTCCGGATTCCGGACACGGCTTTCGGCTTTTTCCGGACACGGCTTTGCCGAAAATCCGGACACGGCTTCCGGCGGGTTTCCATGTCTGATTTCCGGACACGGCCCGGCAGGAATGGCAGGTGCCGGTGCAAATTCGGCAGGTCTATCAGCGGCGTGGTCGAGAGGCGAAAACCCGTGTCCGAATTCTGGACTTGGGTTTGGATCACGTGGTGCAAAGCCCTTCTCGAAGCCCAAAATGTAGCGGGTTGGCATCTGCCGTTTAGTCGCCGGATCGATCCGCGGCACCCGGCGCAGGAGACCCTCCGCCTCCAGATGACCGAGGTGATCGTTCAATGTCGAACGGCTGATCTCGCTGTCATAGGCCAGCCGATTTTGCGACGGAAAGCAGCCGTAGTCCGGGTTGTGTCGGTTACAAAGATGCCAGAGCACGATCTTGGTGGTGGGCTTTAGCCCGCGCTGTTGGATGGCCCAATTGGTTGCGTCATGGCTCATGGTGTCGCCCTCCGCGCTGGGCGGACACGGGTGGCAAAGCCAAAATCGGCCAGAGCGCCCAGCGCGTCGTCAAGGCTGCGAACCAGTGCCCAGCCGAAGCCTTGCGACAGTACCGCATCACGAAACGCCTCCTGGTCCGGACGCAAGCGACCCTTCGGTGCCTTCAGTTCCAGAAACAGGATGCGCCCTTCGCAAAGCACCGCGAGGTCTGCGAAGCCAGCATGGACGCCCATGCCGACCAGGATCGCTTGGCGCTTGGCTCCACGTGGCCCGGGTTCGGTCACTTCGTTGGCGCAGTGATGGATGATGGCCGTACGGGGCAGGGCAAAGCGCAGAGCCCGCACCACGGCACGCTGAAGATCTGCCTCAGGGGTGTTGCGGCGGGTCATGGCGTGACCCTCCGCGCGGCATTCTCACGCTGGGCGCGGCGCACCGGCCGCCTGGCGTCGATCACCAGCAGCAACACCCGGGCGTCCCTGCGCTCGGCTTCGGTTTGGCCATGGGCGACGAGCACATCGCAGGCCAGTCCGACCAAGTGATCGCTGTGACGGGCGACATCGGCGACGACGGCGCGAGCTTCGGCCAGACGGCTGGCGGGCCAAAATGCGGGCAAGGAGTTGGGCAAAGTCATGGCCGCCCCCGCACTTTGCGCATCGGATGCACCTGTTCCTGTGCCCTGATCCAGTCCTGCACCGATGCGCGCCGATACAGAGCCTTTCGCCCTATGCGTGTGCACGGCGGCCCGACGCGCCGCGCCTCCCAGCGGGCAAGCGTGTCGGATGTGAGGCCCAGCTCACCCGCCAGCTCTTCCCGGCTGATCCAGTCAGCCAAGAGGTTCAGCGGCACGAGCGCCACTTGCGGTTGGGGTTGTTTCATCAGCTGCTCCGATATCCTGATGCCCTCTTGCTGGGGCACGGCCATTGAAGCAGATGGGGAGGGGCGGAATACAGGCGGAGACCGGAATTGAAAGGCCCAAGTGAATTCCGCCCATATTTTACAGGGGTTTCATGCAACCGGAACAAAGGGATTGGGCGGGCGTGCTGCCGCGAGGCGCGTCGGAATCGCAAGCCGGTGCATCGACTGCTGGCCTGACATGCGCGAACCATGTTGCCAAGCCGCACTGACCTGCTTTCGACAGTGCTTCGCCTGTTTTCCGTGCGGCGGAATTGTGGAAATATCGGTTCCGGCTGTGTTCCGCCGACGTTCGGCGGTCTGCCGTCGAAACCCTGCGGCGCTTTCAAACATCACGGGTTCGTGTGTCCAAACTCGCCCGGAGGGTGCTTAAGCTAACCTCGAGCAGTCAACAAGAATCAAAAAACGAACAGGCGCCGGATGTCTGCACCCCACCGGGTGCTGTGCCCGGTTACGGGTGGTTAGTCTCCGCGACATGCTCTGCACTGAATCCTGCCCGCGTGCATGTCACTGCGGGTCCATAGAACGTGTCTGACGGCTTTGGCCGTGGGATGCCGCATGTCTGATTGGAGTATCTGATGTCTTTGCCACCCATCGCTTTCTTTTCAATCTACGAAATCTCCGCACGATGGGGCTGCCATCCGGCCGATGTGGCCGGTTGGGCGGCGCTTGGCCAGTTGCAGGTGCTCATCGGCATTCCGCCGGTCAGCTGCGGCGACGAGACCATTGCGGGGTTTGTCGAGGTTCCGATTGCCGAGCTGATGCCTTTGTTCCGCAGGTGTGGGCAGAGCGAAAAGCAATGCCGGTTGAAGCGGATCAAGCCGCCTGGCAGCAAGATCTGGTTAAGGGTGACGGACCCGTCTGAGGGTTTGCAGGTCCGGGTCTCAGACCTGCTTCTGGCGGCCGGACCGTTGCAGAAGTTCGAAGAAGAGCGCGACCTCTTGCGCCGACCAGCACCAAACACGGGTGCCAACACGCGCTATGACTGGGAAGGCATGTATGCGTGGCTGTTCTGGTATGCCCACGAGAAGGGGCTGCCGGAAAGCCAATCAGCCTTCGTTGCACTGGTGCAGGACTGGTTCGTCCAGAATTCGCGAGCGGGGGACGTGCCGGATGAAAGCACGATCCGCAAGCGGCTCACTCTCCTTTGGCGCAAGCTGAAGGGCGAGGAGCCGGTCGGGTGATCAGGCCGACTTTGGCAGATGAGCGCTCACTTCTGCCGCGTCGTGTACAAGGCGCGGCCGGGGGCGCAGGAGGTTGGCCACCGTGTCGACCCCCGCCCGCAAAGGCGAATCCATCAGGTGGGCATAGCGCTGGGTGGTCTGCATCTGGCTGTGGCCCAGAAGCTTGCCGATCATTTCAAGTGAGGCACCGCCGCTGACCAGAAGGGACGCAAAGGTGTGGCGCAGGTCGTGGATGCGCAAATCGGGCAGGTCGGCATCCTTCTGAACTTTCATCCAGAACCGGCGGATTTCCCGCACCGGCTGGCCGACGGTTTCGCCGGGGAACAGCCATGGATTGCCGCGCGGGACAAGGAGTTGGCGCTGGCGGACGATGGCGACCACCTCCTGCGAGATGGGGACGCGGTGGATTTTGCGTTGCTTGGTTGTCGCGGCAGGTTTCGACCAGATGACGTAGTCGAGGTTGAACTGTTCAAACCGAGCCGTCCGCACCTCTCCCACCCGGGCACCGGTCAGCATGCACATCCGGATAATGGCCGACGCGCGCTGATCCTCCGCCGCGTCAAGAACTGCCGCGATCCGGGTCAGCTCGTCCGGGCCAAGGAAGCGTTCACGGGCCTCTTCAATGCGCCGGTGGAACCCCTGTGCAGGGTTGTCGGTGCGCCATTCCCATTCGATGGCCAGTGTGAACATCTTGCGCAGCACCTCGCCCGTGCGGTTGGCGCGGATCGGGGTGGGCTTGTGTCCCGCCAGTTTGCGCGCCCGGTTGTTGGGCTTTTCCTTGCTGGGGCGCGGGCGACCCTCAGCCACGAAATCGAGGAACCGCGCGACATCGGATTTGGTGATCTCGGTCACCAGCTTGTTGCCCCAGTTGGGTTCGACCATCTTTTTCAACATCGACGTCTGATCCGCAGCATTGTTCTTCGCCAGCTTCGGTAGGTGCTCGGCGATGTAGCGGTCGATCATGTCCTTGATGCGCGGGGCTCCACGAAACTCCTCCCGCGTCGACAGCGGGTCATGCCCCTCATCGATGGCACGGCGCAGCTCCTTTGCACGTTCGCGCGCGGCGGTCACGCTCCATTCAGGCCAGCGCCCAATGGTCATGCGACGCTGCCGCCCTGCGTGGCGGTAGTCGATGGTGAAGGTTCGCGCGCCGGACGCTTGAATCCGGGCCGAGAAGCCGATCACCTCGGTGTCAAAGACCTGATAGCTGATCCCCGGCTTCGGCTCCGCATCGCGCAGCGCTTTCTCATTCAGTTTCAGTCGGTTGACCATGTGTCCGGACTCCTTGCCTCCCGACACAGGCGTAGACCCGCGCGGTTATCAAGTCAGAGCACAGGCAAAGGGCCGGAATACAGGAACTGACCGGAATTGAAGTGGGGTCGGCAATTCCGGATCGGCAAAGCGATGTTCTGTGGGGAAAGGAAACCGACGAACGGACATCGCCCGGATCGTGTCGACCTCCGCCCCTGCTGAAAATCCGTCTTCACAAACTGCATCCGGTTTGATGCCGATCGGAACATGCACTACGGTTTCGTGCGAGCCCAGCCCGTCCGCAACGCCTCGAGGTCACAACTGTGCCAACTGCCAAGCCACCCAGAAACTTGACGCCTTCAGTCTGCCAACAAGTGTCGCGGGAAATGCTGAAGGCTTGCCAGGATGTTGCCGCGCGCCACGGCTTGGTTGCCGAAGCCAAGGAGATCGCTGGCGTCGATCTGCGTTGGGGGTTCGATCTCTCCTTCCGCGTGTCGTTCCCGCTACCTGATGGGACCGCTCTCGATCCAGAAAAGCTGCGGTTCGAAGCGCTGGCAGAAGCCTTCGGACTGTCGGCAACAGACTACGGGCGCCAATTCAGCACCGGTCGTGAGACTTTCCGAGTGGTGGGCATCGACCCCCGTCGTCCGAAGTACCCGATATCAGCAGAACGCATCCCCGACGGGCAGGGGTTCAAGTTCACCGCTGACCAAGTGTCGCTGCTGTTGCGGTCAGCCATGCGGGATGTGACGCCGAAAGGCTGAAGGCGATGACGCGAGCGGCCCATACTTGCTGGTCGGCTCGGCCGCTGGCATTTTACGAAACTGCGGCTCAGGCTTCGGCGCAGAGACTGACTGAATCCTGACACTTTCCAGCCCTTAATTCTGGTAGGCAGCTAATAAAGTTATCCCCACAGAGAGCGGCGCACGCAATCCAGGAAGACATCGGTGGATCATTCACTCCTGCCGCAACAACAGCACTGCATCAGCACTTGCCGTCCTATGATAGGTCGATATCCTCAGAGAACTGGTTTGCCTGCGAGCCCGTCTTGGTCATGACATCATCAATCCATTCGCGCGCTGCCTCCAATGCCTCGATGTCCCCAGCGCGGATCAAACTCTCGAATTTACGCAGTTCTGCAGAAAGTGTCCGAGCGCCAAGTATATTGCCGAAACCGATTAGTTTATGAACCAGTCGGCCCAACTCTAAGGTATCGCGCTTGCCGATCAAAACGGGCAGCTCGATCCGGGTCGCCTCGATCTCGGCTGAAAAGCCTTTGAGTGTCCGCGATAGCAGTGCACCCCCATCAATTTCGCGTAGTTCCTCCAGATTATCGGTGTCGAAACCCTCCGGTGTCGTCAACGTAGGTGCGAACGGCACAACGCCCTGCATCAATGCTGCCAATTGCCCCAGATCAAGCGGCTTGCGAAGGCAGCCATCAAATGCAAGATTGCTCAACATGACTGCGATTTCGGGTGGTTGGTGAGCGGTAACGCCGATAATAAGAGCCTGAGCGGAAGGTCCACCGCCACGACGGATGCGGTCAGCAGCCTTGTCGCCATCGAGGCGGGGCATTTGCAGGTCTATTAGAATTAAATCAAACTTCTCGGCCTCAGCCATTGAAACTGCAATTTCGCCGTCTGCAGCTTCGGCCGGCAGCATGCCGATGCTGGCAAGCTTTGCACAGGTCAATTGACGGATGGTTTCATGATCCTCGGCAACCAGCACCCGCAGTCCTGCCAGAATGGCCGCAAGGTCGACGTGCTCATCACCCGAGGCAGGCGCCGTGCTGTCCGCCTCAGGCAGCGTCACCTTCAACCAGAACCGCGATCCCTTACCCAGCGTACTTTCCACGCCCAGCTGGCCACCAATAGCACTCGCCAGTCTGCGGCATATGGCTAGGCCCAAACCTGTACCATCCGGGTTTGTTCCGTCGCGCTCCAGCATGCCGAAGTCGCGAAAAAGCCGTGGAATGTCTTCGGGGGCAATGCCGCGACCGCTGTCACTGACAGCAAATGTCACGCTATTTTCCTTGGGGCCTGTAACATCGCGCGTCGCCGACAATTGGACGCTGCCACCGCGCGTTGCCTTCACGGCGTTGGTGGCAAAGTTCAACATTATCCGACGTAACGCAGTCAGATCGCCCAGCAAGATGGGCATGGAGTCGGCCTTCACTTCGACCTGCGTCCCATTTCGCGCAGCCGCTGGTCGCACGAGATCGCCCACCTGCGCGACAAAGTCCATCACTGTAAAGGGCTCTGGCCGCAACCGAATCTCACCCGCACCCAGCCGGGCCAACTCCAATACATCGTCGATCAGGTTCAGCATCCCGTGGCCTTCCTGCTGAAGCCGATGCACGATCTTTTCCCTAGCTTCTTTCGACCCGTCGTCGCGCAAAAAATCGATACTGCCGAGAATCGCAACCAACGGTGTTCGCAGATCATGTGCCAGAACTGCCATCAATCGCGCCTTCCGGGCATCGGCATCTCTCAGGTTATTTAATCGCGCATCTTGCTTTGCGGCTTCCGCAATCAGCGCCGCTTGCTGCTCTTTGGCCTTGACCAGGTTTGTGATGTCAAGAATTGACACGACGACTCCGGTGATCCCCCCCCCGTCCAAATAAGGGTTGGCCCGTAACAGAAAATGACCCTGAGCCCCCTTCGCAGGCAGCGAATGCTCGAGTGGCTTGCCTGTCTGCAAAACCTCCCGGATGTCCTCCTTCATCTGGGGATATTCCATCGCGCCGGCCATTTCTGTCAGTGGACGACCGATGTCTGCTTTCCGCAGTTTAAAGAACGTCGCTGCACCTTGGGAAAAGTTCCTGATCATCATCTCCCCGTCTAGGAAGATACTCGAAATACCCGTAGCATCATAAAGATTGCGCAAATCAGTATTCAGCTTTTCGAATTCATCGACCTTGTCGTTCAGCTCGGTATTTACAGTGCTGAGTTCCTCGTTAAGCGACTGCATTTCTTCCTTGGATGCTTGCAGTTCCTCGTTTGCAGACTGAGCTTCCTCATTGACCGAAACCAGTTCTTCATTCGAAGCGTTCAACTCTTCCAGAGCGGTTTCGTATTGTTCTATCGTCGAGTTTAAACGCTCGCTCAGTTCACGCAAGTCTCGTTCAGACGCATCCGCATTCGCTTGTTCCGTATTGATCTGACCAGCCGTGTCCCTTTTCTGAACAAACTCGCCGAGGGAGCGGAAGACAATCAGAAACCGTTTCTCATCATTCTCACTGTTCTCAAGCGGCTCTACCACCATTGCGACGTTCAACTCAGTATCGTCTTTGACCAAGACTGCGCTGCGCAATGTGGGCTTGCCGGTTTCCAGTGACTCGCGCAACGCAGATCGCAGATCCTGTCGCAACTCGCGCAGCACCAGATCGAACAAGTGCTGGCTTGGTGCACCCCGTGGTGTGTCGAAATACTGCCGGGTCCGAGCCGAGAAAAAAACTATGTTACCATCACTGCGAACTACCACATGCGCGGGACTGTGACGGTCCAATATTTGATTCTCTGCTTGCTGACGTAACCGCGAAATCGTCGCGCGCTGCGGCTGGTCGTTTTGTGCATATTGCAGTCTTGCTTTGCGAATATCCTCCAGCGGGATCGGTATGCGGGGGCGTCGATCGGCGAGCTCTAGACTCTGAAATATCCGGTGCTTCTTGTCGATGGCTTTGAACAGATTTTCGTTCTTTCCAATGCTTTCCGAAATCCCCAAAAACAAGAAGCCACCTGGCTTGAGCGCGTAGTGCAAGGTTGGAATGACACGCTGTTGAAGCTCTGCTCCAAGGTAGATCAGAAGATTTCTGCACGACACAAGATCCATTTGGGCAAAAGGAGGATCACTTGTCAGGCAGTGGACTGAAAAGATGCACATGTTGCGAATTTCGGGTCCGACAACCCAGCTTTCCCCATCCCGACGGAAAAAGCGTGCCTTTCGTTCATCTGACACATTCCTGAGCAAAGGGTCCGGATAGCGCCCGGCGCGGGCCACAGTCAGAGCATGCGTATCAATGTCGGTCGCAAAAATCTGAACATCCGGACATGCAGAAAGCCCGTCCATGAGTTCGCGGATCAGGA
>JBIHZO010000103.1:0-9398 GCA_044231405.1 Cypionkella sp.
CCGGCCCGGGCTTGTCACAGGCGGTCCTGACTGACGGTCGTCTGCGGCGCGGGCACCGGTTGGCCGACGCCTTCCAGCGCGGCGCGCAGGGGGCGGCGGACGGCGGTGGCGAGTTTGCCGCGGGTGGGGGCGTAGACTTGTTTGGATGCCTCGACCATCAGCACGCCCCCGGCAAGCCATGGCAGCCGGCTGCCAAACCCCTCCCAGAAATTGGAGGTGCGCAGCCAGAAGCGGCCTTCGGACGGCGGCGCGAACAGGGCGGTCATGCTGCGTTCGGGGGTGAAGCCGTGCTTTTTCAGCTGCGCCTCAAGCTGCCCGCCGGAATAGGGACGGCCATAGCCAAAGGGCGTGCCATCGCGGCGGGCCCACAATCCCGCGCGGTTGGGCACGATGAACAGCGCGCGACCACCGGGGCCAAGGGCGCGGTGCGCCTCATCCAGCACGGCGGCAGGGTTTTCCGACGTTTCCAGCCCGTGCATCAGCACCAGCCGGTCAAGGTGCCCCGTTGCCACCGGCCACAGGGTTTCTTCGCACAGCACCGACACGTTCTCCATCCCGGCGGGCCAGGGCATCACCCCTTGTGGGCCGGGCATCAACCCGATCACCCGCCGCGCTTCTTCCAGATAGGGGCGCAGCAGCGGCACGGCAAAGCCAAAGCCCGCCACAGTCTGCCCCACCATCGGCGGCCACAGTTTGACCATCTGATCCCGGATCGCGCGCTGCGCCACCCGGCCCAATTGCGTGCGGTAATAGAAATTGCGCAGGTCCAGCACATCAAGATGCATTGCGGGGGACGGTCCTTGGGGTCAAACTGCCCTGATCATAACGCAGAGGGGCGGCAACACCATGGCAGAACGTGACGCATCCCGCGTGGCCGCCTGTGAATGCGGGTCGCTGATCCTGACAGTGACGGGCGCGCCGGTGCATGTCCACGCCTGCACTTGCACGAAATGCCAGCGGTCCTCGGGTTCGGCGTTCAGCTTGTCAGCGTGGTTTGCCGAATGCAGGATCGCCATTTCCGGTGCCTACACCACGTTCTTCTACACCGGAGCCGAAGATCCGACCTTGATGGCGGGCTTTTGCCCCCGTTGCGGTGGCGGCAAGTTCTTTCGCACCGGCAACTATCTGCAAGGCTGCATCGGCATATCGGTGGGCAGCTTTGCTGACCCGGGCTTTCCGCCGCCCGACCATATTCATTGGTGGCCCGACCGCCCGCATTGGCTGGGCCTGCCGCTGGGGCCAAAGGTGTTGGACGGGAACTGAGGCCGCTCGACTGCCCGCAAAGCCGACCTCAAGCCGCGCGCCCGGTTGCGGCTTCCTTGGCTTTGGGCCACTCTGGCGTGAAATCGAAAGGCTGCACCATGGCGCTTGAACTGATCACCATCCCCTGCCTGAAGGACAACTACGCCTATCTGGTTCACGATGCGGCAACGGGTCGGACGGCGGTGGTGGATGTGCCCGAGGCCGCACCGATCATGGCGGCTTTGGCCGAACGTGGCTGGACCCTCTCCGATATCCTGATCACCCATCATCATTGGGACCATATCGACGGAGTGGCCGATCTGCGCACGGCAACCGGGGCGACGGTGGTCGGCAATGCCGCCGACGCGCACCGCCTGCCGCCTTTGGATCTGGTCCTGTCGGGCGGGATGACATTTTCCATCGGAGCTGAGCTGGGCCAGGTGATCGACGTGCCGGGCCATACGGTCGGCCACATTGCTTTTTACTTTCCGGTCTCCGCACTGGCCTTCACGGCAGACAGCCTGATGGCAGGCGGGTGCGGGCGGCTGTTTGAAGGCACGCCGGATCAGATGTGGACCAGCCTGTCCAAACTTGCGGCCCTGCCGCCCGCAACGCTGATCTGTTCGGGGCATGAATACACCACCTCCAACCTTGCCTTTGCCGCGACGATCGAGCCGGGGAATGCGGCTTTGGCCGACCGCATCGGTCGCGTGGCAAAGGCGCGCGCCGAAAACCGGCCCACGGTGCCATCGCGGCTGTCAGAGGAATTGGCAACGAACCCTTTCCTGCGCGCCGGTCAGCCCCATATAAAGGCAAGTCTTGGGGTGCCTGACGCCACCGATGCCGAAACTTTCGCAGAAATTCGCGCCCGCAAGGACAAGTTCTGAGTTCAATCTGCCACCCCGGCATCACATTTTGTGTGACTTGCCAAAAGAAACCGAAATCTTGCCCGATTAGGGCTTGAAGATCGGCAAATAAAACCGATCCTTTACTTTATGAGGCCATGGTTGAACGGGGCCACCAGCCCGTCCGACCCGCAGGACAGGAGCACGAAACAAGTGCCATCATTCTCGACCACGCTTGAACAAGCCATTCACGGCGCGCTGGCGCTTGCCAATGCCCGCCGTCACGAACTCGCAACGCTGGAGCACCTGCTGCTGGCGCTGATCGACGAACCCGACGCCGCCCGTGTGATGAAGGCCTGCTCGGTCAACACCGATGAATTGCGCAAAACCCTGGTGGATTTCATCGATGACGATCTGTCGACACTGGTGACAGATGTCGAGGGTTCCGAAGCTGTGCCGACTGCCGCGTTCCAGCGCGTGATCCAGCGCGCCGCGATCCATGTGCAATCGTCGGGCCGCACCGAAGTGACCGGCGCGAATGTGCTGGTCGCGATCTTTGCCGAACGCGAATCGAACGCGGCCTATTTCCTGCAAGAGCAGGACATGACCCGGTATGACGCTGTGAATTTCATCGCCCATGGCGTCGCCAAAGACCCGTCCTTTGGCGAGGCTCGCCCGATCACAGGGGCCGAAGAACACCATGAGACACCGAAGGCCGAGGCCGGTGAGGCCAAGGAATCCGCGCTGTCGAAATACTGCGTCGATCTGAACGTAAAGGCGCGCAAGGGCGATGTTGACCCGCTGATCGGACGTGAAGCCGAGGTCGAACGCTGCATTCAGGTCCTGTGCCGCCGTCGCAAGAACAACCCGCTGTTGGTGGGTGATCCGGGCGTGGGCAAAACCGCAATTGCGGAAGGTCTGGCGCGCAAGATCGTGGACGGCGAAACGCCGGACATTCTGGCACGTGCGACGATCTTCTCTTTGGATATGGGGGCTTTGCTGGCAGGCACCCGCTATCGTGGCGATTTCGAAGAGCGTCTGAAAGCCGTCGTCAAAGAGATCGAGGATCACCCCGACGCGATCTTGTTCATCGACGAAATCCACACGGTGATCGGCGCCGGTGCGACCAGTGGCGGCGCGATGGATGCGTCGAACCTGCTGAAACCGGCGTTGCAGGGCGGCAAACTGCGCTGCATGGGGTCCACGACCTACAAGGAGTTCCGGCAGCATTTTGAGAAGGACCGCGCCCTGTCACGCCGGTTCCAGAAGATCGACGTGAACGAACCGTCCGTGCCGGATGCGATCAAGATCCTGATGGGTCTGAAGCCGCATTTTGAAGAACACCACGACCTGCGCTACACCAATGACGCCATCAAATCGGCGGTGGAACTGGCGGCGCGCTACATCCATGACCGCAAATTGCCGGATTCGGCCATTGATGTGATCGACGAGGCCGGGGCGGCGCAGCATCTGCTGTCCGATTCCAAGCGGCGCAAGTCCTTGGGCGTGAAAGAGATCGAGGCTGTGGTTGCCAAAATCGCCCGCATCCCGCCAAAGTCGGTGTCCAAGGATGATGCCGAAACCCTGCGCGATCTGGAAAAGTCGCTGAAGCGGGTGGTGTTTGGTCAGGACAAGGCCGTTGAGGCGCTGTGTTCGGCGATCAAACTGGCGCGGGCTGGCCTGCGTGAACCGGAAAAACCCATCGGCAACTATCTGTTCGCCGGGCCGACGGGCGTGGGCAAAACCGAGGTGGCCAAGCAATTGGCGTCATCTTTGGGCGTGAAACTGCTGCGGTTCGACATGTCGGAATACATGGAGAAACATGCCGTCAGCCGTCTGATCGGTGCCCCGCCCGGCTATGTCGGCTTTGATCAGGGCGGCATGTTGACGGATGGTGTGGACCAAGACCCCCATTGCGTGCTGCTGCTGGACGAAATGGAAAAGGCGCATCCGGATGTCTACAACATCCTGCTGCAGGTGATGGACCACGGCAAACTGACCGACCACAACGGTCGGACGGTGGATTTCCGCAACGTGATCCTGATCATGACCTCGAACGCCGGCGCGTCGGAAATGTCGAAAGAGGCGATCGGCTTTGGCCGCGCGCGTCGGACGGGCGAAGACACTGCGGCGATCGAGCGGACGTTCACGCCCGAATTCCGCAACCGTCTGGATGCCGTGATCTCCTTTGCCGCGCTTGGCAAAGAAGTGATCATGCAGGTGGTGACGAAGTTCGTGCTGCAGCTTGAGGCGCAGCTTCTGGACCGCAACGTCCACATCGACCTGACACCCGAAGCCGCCGCTTGGCTGGGGGATGCCGGCTATGATGAAAAGATGGGCGCGCGGCCCTTGGGCCGGGTGATCCAGGAACATATCAAGAAGCCGCTGGCCGAAGAGCTGTTGTTCGGCAAGCTGACCAAGGGCGGAACGGTGCATGTCGGCGTCAAGGACGGCGAATTGGCACTGACCTACGAAGAGCCGGAAAAACCCCGCCTCACCCGGCAAAAACCACCGCTATTGACGGCGGAGTGAACCAAGACCCCCGCCCAATGGCGGGGGTTCTTTCGCGGAGCGGGGCGGAGTTTATTGACTGCGCCCCTCTTTGAACACGTCGAGCATCTTGTGAAACAGGAATGACCCCATCACCATCTGTTCGTCTGGATGCAGCCAGCGCAGTTTGGCAATCACTTGCGCTTCATAAGGAAATATCCGTTCCGGGAAAATGCCTGCGCCCCCTTCATCGAGATCGTGCCATTTTTCTTTTCCCGACAGGACCCTGTGAATCGAAGCGACCAAGGCCTGATCATTCTGGATGCACTCGATCCAGTTGCGAAACTCTGCGCGGGTGATTTGCACCTGTCTGCGGTCCCGTCCCAGCCAGGTTTCGAACAGGACTTCGGCGTCTTGATCCATATTGATCCTTTATTGACCTGTCCGCAGTGCAGACAGGACTTCCCCTAGCGTTCGGTCAGCTTCAACTCGATGCGCCGGTTCTGCGCGCGGCCCTCGGCGCTGTCGTCTTGCGTGACGGGTTGATATTCGCCAAACCCCGTGGCCGCCAGGCGTTGTGGCGGGAAGCCCAGTTCATCCTGCATATAGCGCACAACCGACAACGCGCGGGCTTGTGACAGCTGCCAGTTGTCGGCAAACGCCCCTGCCCCCGACAGCGGGATGTTGTCGGTGTGGCCGTCTACCCGGATGATCCAGTCAATACCGGGTGGAATTTTTCCGGCAACCTCGTCGAGAATCTTGGCGACATCGGCGATCTGCGCCACACCTTCGGGGGCCAGATCGGCCGATCCGGGGTTGAACAGCACCTCGGACGAGAACACGAAACGGTCGCCGACCACGCGGACACCCTCACGCCCCGCCAAAAGCTGTGACAGTTGGCCGAAAAATTCGCTGCGGAACTTTTCCAGATCGGCCTTTTCGGCCTCCAGCCGCTGACGCTCGGCCAGTTCCAGGTCGGCACGTTTGCGTTGTTCGGTGGCCACCTGCGCAAGGGCGGCGTTCAACTGGCTGCCCAGTGCCTCTATCTGCACCTTCGCCGCGCCATCTTTGGCGGCCGAAGCATCGAGCAGGTTTTGCAGGCCGCCCAATTGCGTGCGCAGGGCGGCAATCTGCTCGTTCAGCAGGGCCAGTTTGCGGGCGGCATCAACCATTTTGGTCTGTTCAGCCGTCAAGGCCGCTTGGGCAGTGGCCAAAAGCGTCGCCTTTTCAGTGCCCTGTGCGGCAGCTTTGGCGGCATCGGTCTGGGCGGCGGCCAGCAGGGTCAGAGTTTCCTCGGCACGTTTGCGCTGTTGCTCCAGCGCCAAGGTCATCGCAGTCAATTCGGTGTCCGACGATTTCAGCTTGTCGCGCAGGGCGGCCAAGGCTGCGGCGTCGACCAGTCGCGTGGCCTCGGCTGCGGTGATTTTCGCCTGTGCGGCGGTCAATTCGTTTTGCGTTGCCTGCCCTTTGGCGCGCAGGTCGGCAACCAGCGCATCCAGTGCGTCACGCCGGGCGGCGGCCAAACGGGCAGCCTCAACGCCCGCGTCAATTTCGGTGCGCGCGGTCGCAAGTGCCAGATCCAGCGCCTCTTTTTCCGACAGCAGTTTGGCCTGCGCGGTCTGCAAATCGGCCACCTGTCCGCGGGCGTCGTTGCGTTCGGCCAAAAGGCTGGCGACCTGCGCCTCAAAGCTGGTGATGCGTCCCTGCGCCTGCGCCAGTTCAGTCTCGGTTGCCGAAAGCTGCCCGGTCAGGGTGGCGATCAGGCCGGATTGACGCTGCCCCTCGGCCTGCGCCGCCGAAAGGCTGGCCGAAAGGCTGCCCACCTCGGCCGTCAGACCGTCGGCGCGCTTGCGTTCAAGGCCAAGGGCATCGGCCAGTCCGGCGACCTGGGCCGTCAGCGCGTCCAATTCCCCGGTTTGCGTGGTGATGGTGTCGCGCAGGACCGATTGCATCACGGTGAAGATGGTCAGCACGAACATCAGCACCATCAAAAGTGTCGTCACCGCATCGACAAACCCCGGCCAGATCATCGAGGAGTCGCGTTTGCGACGCAACGCCATGGTTTACACCCGGCCCGTCGGGCTGCGGGACAGCGCACGGATCGAAGCCGTCAGCGCCGAAATGTCGCCGCGCAGATCAGCAAGGCTTTCTTGCCGCCCTGCCGACATTTCCTCAAGGATTCTCAGAAGTTGCACGTCAATAGACCGCAAACGCATCCGGCTTTCGGCATCGGAATGCGCGCCTCCTTCGGCGCCGGTCAGGGCAATGATCAGTCGATCTTGTCCGTCAACGATACGGTCCTGACCCTCGACCACGCGGTTCTGGGCGTCCACGATCAGACCCAGCGCCGCGATCTGCCCGGTTTCCTCCGTGGGCCGCGCGGCCAACCTTTCAACGGCCGAAGTCAAGGCGACAAGCCCATCCTCCAGCCCGGCTTTGTTCGCCTCTGCTTGGGCGAACAAGGTTTGCAGAACTTCGATTTGCCCCGTCAGATGGTCCAGAATGGCCGAAACCGGGCCAGCATCGTCACCTTCGCCCGACGAAAAGCCCATGCGGGTGATCGAGGACAGCCACTCCTCAAGCTCACGATAAAAGCGGTTCTGACCGTGACTTGCGAACAGCTCCAGCAGGCCCACAACCAGCGATCCGGCAAGGCCCAGAAGTGAGGACGAGAACGCCGTGCCCATGCCGCCCAACTGACTTTCAAGACCGGTCATCAGCTTGCCAAACACCTGCATCCCGGTTTCGCCATCCTTCGGGGTCAGCGAACGGATGGTTTCGACCACGGCAGGAACCGTGGTGGCAAGACCGTAGAAAGTTCCCAGAAGTCCGAGGAAGACCAACAGGTTGACCAGATACCTTGTGATATCGCGGGCCTCATCGATCCGCGTCGCCACCGATTCCTGAATGCTGCGCGAGGATGAAGCAGAGATTTGCATCCGCGCGCCGCGACTGCGCAAAAGCTGCGCCAAAGGGGCCAGAAGCCGCGGTGGGTTGGCGGTTTCGGCGCCCGGTTCGTGACGGGCAAAGCCTTCGATCCAGCTGACCGATTGCACCAGAATGAAAACCTGCCAGAAGCAGGTGATCACGCCCAACAGGAACACAAAGGCGATGAACCCGTTCAGCAGCGGGTTGGTTTCGATGATGCCGACCACGGTGTCGGCAATCAGCCACGCCCCGGCTGCCACCAATGCGACCGCCAAAAGCATGGTCACGATCTGGCGGATCGGTTGGCTGAAATAGGTGGTGTCGTCGGTCTTGAAATCCATCAACCTTGATGCCTGTTGGTTGCTTTTGACCAACCATATCACCCGGCCGCCAAAGGCCAAGCAAAACCCGCGCTACAACTGCCGGACGCGGTCAGACAACCAGGTCAGATCGGCGTCTGCGATGCCCAGTTGCGCCAGATGGTCGGCGGTGGCACGCAGATAGTCGCGGTTCGGCCCCCTGCCCCCGACGGCACGGGCGATGATCTGCGCCTGATCCTCCAGCACCATACCGCCGCAGTATTGTACGTGATCGGGGTCAATGACGAAGGCCAGCGCGGTGACATGGCGGCCATCTGACAGGGCCAGAGGCAAGTGCCGCTCCAGATAGGCCGATGAGATCAACTCGCGCTCGCGCAACGCGGCCAAGGTTTCGGCCTCGGCCCCCGATGTCACACGAAACGCCACGCCGTCGCAATAAAGTCCGGGCGCGTGATCCAGCGCCAGCACCAGACCGGGCACATCCACAGTGCCGCGATGGTGGATCGAGTGCATGCAAAAGCTGCGGTGCCAGTCCGTCACCCGCGCGATCTGGCGTTCGGCCACCGGAAAGTCGGGGTTCCAGATCAACGACCCGTAGCCGAATACCCACATGTGATCTGGCATCGCTGGCCCTCCTATTGCGCGATGGTGTAAGCGGGTGTTGGGCCAAAGAAAAGAGGCGGGAATGCGGGCGTTACTGTGGTTGGTGCTGGCGGCGGCCGGGGTTTGGGGTGGCTATTGGTGGGTTGGCTCGGCCTCGGTCGAGGCTGGCGTGACCGCGTGGTTTGAGCAGCAGGCGCAGGCCGGGCGCGTGGCGCAGAATGATGGCGTCGTGGTGCGCGGCTTTCCCAACCGCTTCGATCTGACGGTGGAGGGGATGAGCCTGTCTGATCCCGCGACGGGTTTGGGGTGGCAAGCGCCTTTTGTGCAAGTGTTTTCGATGTCCTGGAAACCATGGCATCTGATTGCGGCGCTGTCTCCGGGTCAGGTGATTGTGCTGCCTGATCAGTCGCTTACGATTGACGGGTTGGGGATGAAAGGCAGTCTGCAATTGCATCCCAATGCTGGCCTTGGTCTTTACGAAAGCCGGGTTGAGGCGACGGATGTTTCTGTCGCGTCTGATCGGGGCTGGCGCGTCACCGCCGCGCGGATTTTTGGATCCACGTTGGAAATGGGACGAACGGCGCATCGGCTGGGCCTGTCGGTGCAGGGGCTGACGCCGGACGCGACGTTTCTGGCACGCCTGACGGACAGCGATCTGCCGGGAGTGATTGAGACGCTGCATCTGGACGCCACCGCGCAGTTCACCGCCCCGTTGGACCGCTTGGCGCAGCAGACGCAGCCAAGGTTGACCGAAGTGACCTTGGCCGATGCACGGCTGATCTGGGGGGCGATGCAGATTACGGCGACGGGCGGTCTGAAGGCCGGGCCTGATGGATTGGCTGCGGGCGAGATAGCGGTCAAGGTGGTCGGCTGGCGGCGGTTGCCGGGCGTGATTGGCGCGCTTGGAGTGATCAATCCGCAGATGGAGCCGTCGATGACGCGCGCGCTGGAGGTGATGGCACAAGCGGGC
>JBIHZO010000346.1:0-4096 GCA_044231405.1 Cypionkella sp.
GCGTGGCATCGCGTTGTGGGACCTATCCGCACCGCATCTTTACTCTGTCGATCTGACCCTGACGACACCCCACGGCAGCGATAGCACAAGCACGACCTTCGGGTTTCGGGCCGCCGAATTCACCGCCGATGGCTTCCTGCTCAACGGTCGGCCGCTGAAAGTCCGGGGGCTGAATCGGCATCAGTCCTTCCCTTATTCCGGCTATGCCTTGGGCCGCGCGGCGCAGGAACGCGATGCGGAAATCCTGAAACATGAGTTGCATCTGAACCTTGTACGGACGTCCCACTATCCGCAATCGACGTGGTTTCTGGATCATTGCGACCGGATCGGACTGTTGGTGTTCGAAGAAATCCCCGGCTGGCAGCACATTGGTGATGCGGCTTGGCAGGGCGAGGCGATTGAAAACGTCCGCCGCATGATCACGCGCGATTGGAATCATCCATCGATCGTGATCTGGGGGGTGCGGATCAACGAAAGTCAGGATAATCACGATTTCTACAGCGAAACCAACCATTTGGCGCACGAACTTGATGTGACGCGTCAAACCGGTGGTGTGCGCTACATCACCAATTCCGAGATGTTGGAAGACGTCTACACCATGAATGATTTCATCATGGGGGAGTTTGAATTGGGCGGCAACCGCCCGCGCACTGCGTTGCGGTCGCAGCAGGAAATCACCGGGCTGAAGAAAAACGTCCCCTACATCGTGACCGAATTCAACGGCCATATGTACCCGACCAAGATCGGCGATCAGGAGCAGCGCCAAGCCGAACATGTGACACGGCATCTTGAGGTGCTGGACGCCTGCTATGGCGATCTGAATATCTCGGGCGTGATCGGCTGGTGCGCGTTTGACTACAACACCCACAAGGATTTCGGCTCGGGCGACCGGATTTGTCACCATGGGGTGATGGACATGTTCCGCGAGCCGAAATTCGCCGCTTACGCCTATGCCAGCCAATGCGATGCGTCCGAGGCGGTGGTGCTGGAACCTGTCACCTATTGGGCGCGCGGTGAACGCAACATCGGCGGCGTGCTGCCCCTGATCGTGCTGACCAACTGCGACGAGGTCGCACTGCAATACGGGTCGAACCCACCCAAGCGGATGCAGCCGGACCGCGTCAAATATCCCAACCTGCCGCATGCGCCGGTGGTGATGACGCGCGCCGATTTCTCGGCGGATGAGTTGGGGCAATGGGGGATGAAGTGGGAAAGCGGCACCATCACCGGCTATATCGGCGGCCAGGTGGCGGCGGTGCGGCGGTTTGCCTGTGATCCGTTGCCCACGGCGTTGCAGGTGGTGGCGGACACCGCGCAGATGGGTCCGCGCGATGCGGTGCGGGTGATGATCCGGGTGCTGGATCAGGTCGGCAACAAGCTGCCGTTCATGACCGATCCGGTGACGATCAGCGTGACCGGGGCGCGTCGGTTGGGGCCTGCGGTGGTGCCGCTGCGGGGGGGCGCGACCGGGGTCTGGGTGCAGGCCGTGGGCGCGGGGCCGGTTTCCGTGACCGTGTCGCATGACCGTCTGGGCCCGACGACGGTTCATCTGACCGCAAGCGGGGTGTAGGGCATGAGCGGATTGAAACTGACCGGTTTGCGCAAATCCTACGGCGCTCATGATGTGATCAAGGGCGTGAACCTTGAGGTGAAGCCCAAGGAGTTCGTGGTGTTTGTCGGGCCTTCGGGCTGTGGCAAGTCCACGTTGCTGCGGATGATTGCCGGGCTGGAGACGATCACTGAGGGCGAGCTGGTGATCGGGTCGACGCGGATGAACGATGTCGATGCCTCCAAACGCGGCATCGCCATGGTGTTCCAAAGCTATGCTTTGTACCCGCATATGACGGTGCGCGAGAACATGGGGCTGGCGCTGAAATACGCCGGCGAGACGAAAGAGGGCATCGCGCGGCGGGTGGATGAGGCGGCGAAAATCCTGGAGCTGCACAAGCTGATGGACCGCAAGCCGAAGGATCTGTCGGGCGGGCAGCGTCAGCGTGTTGCCATCGGCCGCGCCATCGTGCGCAAGCCCGAGGTGTTCTTGTTTGACGAGCCGCTGTCCAATCTGGACGCCGAACTGCGGGTGCAGATGCGGATCGAAATCGCGCGGCTGCACAAGGAACTGCAATCGACGATCATCTACGTGACCCATGATCAGGTTGAGGCGATGACTTTGGCCGACAAGATTGTCGTGCTGCGCGATGGGGTAATTGAACAGACCGGGTCGCCTTTGGACCTGTACGACGATCCCGACAACCAGTTTGTGGCCGGCTTTATCGGCTCGCCGCGGATGAATTTCCTGCCTGCGGTGGCGCAAAACGGCGCACTGACCTTGCCGCAATACGGCGGGCAAGTGATCCCGCTGCCGCCACTGGCCACGGCTTTGGTTGAGGGGGCAGCGGTGACGGTGGGCATCCGGCCCGAGCATTTCAAGGCAGGCGGGGCGGCGGTGCTGGATCTGACCATTGAAATCATCGAACATCTGGGCGGCGAGTCCTATGCCTATGCGCGGCAAGGGGGGGCTGACATCATCACCATTGGCACCGACCATGGCCGCGATTGGGTGTCGGGGCAGAAGATCGCCGCGACCTTCGATCCGGCCAAGACCCTGCTGTTTGATCCTGCGGGCAAGCGGTTGCGGTAAGAGCCATGAAACGACACCCTCCCGCCCCGCTGTCGGTCTGGCGCACGCTGAACATGGACGCTTTCCTGCTGGGCGCGCCGCATTACCCCGAGCATGTCGATGAAAGCCATTGGCAGCGAGACGCCGAACGCTTGGCGGCGGCAGGGGCCAATACGGTGCGGATGGGCGAGTTTGCCTGGCATTTGTGGGAACCCCATGAGGGGCATTTTTCCTTCGATCTGTTTGACAGCGCGATTGCGGTGCTGGCGGCGCAGGGCATCAAGACCGTGCTGTGCACCCCCACCGCGACGCCGCCGCGTTGGCTGACGCAGAATTATCCGCAGGTGTTGCGGGTGGATGGCAACGGGCGCGTGGCCGGGCACGGCTCGCGCCAGCACGCCGACACCAGCAGTCCAGTCTTTCGCGCCCATTCGCGCCGCATTACGCAGGCGCTGGCCGACCATTACCGTGACAACCCCGCCGTGATCGGCTGGCAGACCGACAATGAGTTGAACACCACGGTGTCGGAAAGCCATTCACCCTCGGCACGGCTGGCGTTTCAGAACTGGTTGCAGGCGGCCTATGCCAACAATATCAGGGAATTGAACCGCGCTTGGGGCGGCGATTTCTGGGCGCTGGCCTATGATCATTTTGCCCAAATCGACACGCCGCGCGATATGGCACCGGGGTTTCTGTCGCCCGGCCATGTGCAGGATTACCACCGCTTTCTGGCCTCTGCGACGGCGGCTTTTCAGCACGATCAGGTGCTGATCCTGCGGCAGGCGAACCCGGATTGGTTCATCTTCCACAATCTTGGCGCGTTGACCGACATCGATTTTCGTGGGCAGTTTGGTCAGGATCTGGACTTCATCGCCTTTGACATTTACCCGATGCTTTACGACGAATTCCGCCGGGGTGGGGGCATGGCCGCCACCCAAGCCGCCTATCTGGACATGTGCCGCGCCCATTCCGGCAACTTCATCGTGCCCGAACAGGCCAGCGGTTTTGGCAGCCAGCCCGGCTTTTCCACCATGAACCCCGAGCCCGGCGAGATGCGGCGGATGGCGATGACCTCTGTTTCGCGCGGGGCGGATGGGGTGATGTTTTTCCGTTGGCGTCCGGCGCATTTCGGGGCCGAAATCTACTGGATGGGGGTCATTGACCATGACGACGTGCCCCGCCGCCGCTATGCCGAAGCGACGCAGTTTTTCGGTGAAATGAACCGGCTGAAGCCCGAAATCCTGGGCACGCATGTGCGGATGGATGTTGGCATCGCGGGCGCGGATTTTGACAATCAAGAGGCCTACAAGACCTATGCCATGGGTCTGCCCTCGCCCTTGGAGGATGCGTTGATCCTGCACCGGCATTGCTACAGGGCCGGAATCGCCTGCGGATTTATCCATCCGGCGGACGATCTGACCCGGCTGAAGGTGCTGTATGTGCCGCATTGGGTGATGTGGAAACCGGAGTGGACGC
>JBIHZO010000271.1:0-5286 GCA_044231405.1 Cypionkella sp.
AGTGGACGCCACAGGTTGCTGATTTCGTGGCCAAAGGCGGCACGTTGATCCTGTCGGCGATGACCGGCACGCGCGACATCGACAATCACATCCATCGCCAATTGGCCCCCGGCGCGGGGCTGTCGGAATTGGCCGGGGTGAAGGTGGTGGAGTTCGGGCGGCTGGTGGGACCGGGGGCTTCGGGGCTGTTTGAGCCGTGGAAAGACGGGGTGAACGGTGGGCATCAAGCGGCAAGCCGCCCGGATGCATCCTCGGCCTCGCGGCAATATCGCTTCACTTTGGGCAACCGCGAATTCACGGCTGCACATCTGTACGAACAGCTGGAGCTGGCACCGGGAACCGAGGCTTTGGGGCAATGGTCCAACCGGTTTCTGCAAGGACAGACCTGTGCGACGCAGCGCCGTCATGGGGCGGGGCGGGTGATCTATCTGGGCACTTATCTGACGGATGAATTGGCCGATGCCTTGCAGACAGCGGTGTTGGCTCCGGCCGGGGTGCAGCCGTTGATCGCCGATTTGCCCGAAGGCGTCGAGGTTTCGGTGCGGCAAGCGCAAGGTCGGGCGCTGTGGTTCATCACCAACACCACCGATGCGCCGCAGCAGGTTGCGGGCGCGCCGGTCGGGGTGGACTTGCTGACCGACACCCCCTGCATCGGGGCCTTGGCTTTGGAACCTTACGGCTGCGCGATCATCAAGGTTTAGACCGTCATCGTTGCGGCGACGGCGCGGGACCAGCGGGCGTATTTGGTTGCGCGCAGGCCAGCGTCGATTTGCGGGGAAAACCGGCGTTCCAGCGCCCAGAATTTCTGGAACTCGGCCGGGGCGGGGCAAAGACCAGCTTGCAGGCCCGCCAGATAGGCCGCGCCCAAGGCGGTGGTTTCGGTCACGACCGGGCGATCCACCGGCGCGCCCAGAATATCGGACAGGAACTGCATCGCATAATCCGACGCGGTCATGCCGCCATCGACGCGCAGCACACCCTCGGCGGCGGTGCCCCAATCGGCGCGCATCGCCTCCAGCAAGTCCCGGGTCTGGTAGCCCACGGATTCCAGCGCCGCCTTCGCCAGTTCGGCGGGGCCGGAGTTGCGATTCAGCCCGTAAATCGCGCCCCGGCAATCGGGCCGCCAATAGGGTGCGCCCAAACCGGTGAAGGCGGGCACAAGGATGACGTCCTGGGCCGGGTCGGCGGCTTCGGCGAGGGGCTGGGTTTCGTGGGCGGAACGGATGATCTTGATGCCATCGCGCAGCCATTGCACCACCGCTCCCGCGATGAAGATCGAGCCTTCAAGTGCATAGGTGGGTTTGCCGTCCAGTTGATAGGCGATGGTGGTCAACAGGCGGTTTTTCGACGGTACCATGGTGGAACCGGTGTTCAGCAGGGCAAAACAGCCGGTGCCATAGGTGGATTTCATCATGCCGGGCTGGAAACAGGCCTGGCCGACGGTCGCGGCTTGTTGGTCGCCCGCGACGCCAAGGATGGGGATTTCGTGGCCGAAAAGATCGGCGCGGGTCAGGCCGAAGGCGGCGGCGCTGTCGCGGACTTGCGGCAGCAGTTGCATGGGAACGTCGAGCAGGGCGCAGATATCGGTGTCCCAGCAGCCTTTGACGATGTTGTAAAGCAGGGTGCGGGCGGCGTTGGTGGCGTCGGTGGCGTGGCTGCGCCCGCCGGTCAGTTTCCAGATCAGGTAGGTGTCGACGGTGCCGAAGGCCAGTTCGCCACGGGCCGCGCGGGCGCGCGCGCCTGGGATGGTGTCGAGCAGCCATTTCAACTTGGTGCCCGAGAAGTAGGGGTCCAGCAGCAGGCCGGTGCGGGCGGTGATCATCGGCTCGTGGCCTGCGGCCTTCAGCGCGTCGCAGATGGGGGCGGTGCGGCGGTCTTGCCAGACGATGGCGTTGTGAAGCGGCTGTCCGGTGGCGCGGTCCCACAGCAGGGTGGTTTCGCGCTGATTGGTGATGCCGATGGCTGTGATGTCGCGGGCGGTGATGCCAGCGCGTTCGATCGCGGCGCGGGCGGTGCCGGCCACGGTGGACCACAGGTCGGACGGATCATGTTCGACCCAGCCGGGTTGCGGATAGTGTTGGGGGAATTCTTCCTGAGCGGTGGCCACGACCCGCAGCGCCGCATCAAACAGGATCGCGCGGGACGAGGTGGTGCCTTGGTCGATGGCGAGGATATGGGTCATTTCGGCTCCTCGTCCCGGTGCGGGACCTGGGTTCGTGTGTGCAATATCAGGGGCTTGGCTGGCGGGGTTTACAGGTTGTCAAGAGTTGCGGTCATGAAGGCGTCCAGTTGCGCCACTTGCGCCTTGGTCAGGCGCAGGCCCAGCTTGGTGCGCCGCCAGACCACATCGGTGGCGGTTTGGGCGAATTCGTGGGTCATCAGCCAGCGCACTTCGGCCTCGGACAGGGTGGCGCCAAAATCTTGGCCCAGATCAGAGGTTTGGGTGGCGTGGCCCAGCATCGTGGCGGCTTCGGTGCCATAGGCGCGGATCAGGCGGGCGGCCCAATAGGCGGTCAGGAAAGGGTAGGCGCGGGCCAGATCGGCGGTCAGTCGCGCCACATCGGTGTGGGGAAAATCGCCACCGGGCAGGGCCACACGGGCCGTCCATGCGGGTTTGGCTGCCGGAAAGAACGGGGCCAGTTTCGCCAGGGCGGCCTCGGCCAAGCGGCGATACGTGGTGATCTTGCCACCAAAGACGTTCAGCAAAGGCGCACCGGTCTGGTCCAGCGACAGCACATATTCGCGGGTGGCGGCGGTGGCCGAACTTGCCCCGTCGTTGTAGAGCGGGCGCACTCCGGCAAAGGTCCAGACCACATCGGCAACGGTCAGGGGCGTGGCGAAATACTGGTTGGCGAAGGCCAGCAGGTAATCCCGCTCTGCCTCTGTGCAGGTGGCGTCACCGGGCGGGCCTTGGTGGTCCTGATCGGTGGTGCCGATCAGGGTGAAGTCTTGCTCATAGGGGATCGCGAAGATGATGCGCCCGTCGGTGCCTTGGAAAAAATAGCAGCGGTCGTGATCGTACAATTTGCGCGTCACGATATGGCTGCCGCGCACCAGACGCACGCCTTCGGTCGAGTTGATGCGGGCGATGTTGCGGATGATGTCTTCGACCCAAGGGCCACCTGCGTTGACCAGAGCGCGGGCGGTGTGGGTGGCAGAGCCTTGTGCGCCCGTCGTGGTGATGTGCCACAGATCGCCGTCGCGGCGGGCCTCGGTGACGCGGGTGCGGGTCAGGATGTGCGCACCGCGCAGGGCGGCGTCGCGGGCGTTCAGCGACACCAGCTTGGCATCTTCGACCCAGGCATCGGAATATTCATAGGCATGGGCAAAGCGTGGTTGCAGCGGCTTGCCAGCGGGGTCTTGGGTCAGATCAAGGGTGCGGGTGGCGGGCAGAATCTTGCGGCCGCCGATGGTGTCATACAGGAAAAGCCCCAACCGGATCAGCCAGGCCGGACGGCGACCCCGCATCCAAGGCATCAGCCGCGCCATCAGCCGACCCGTGGGCGTCTCATTCTCAAACCGCATATCCTTGTGGTAAGGCAGCACAAAGCGCATCGGCCATGAAATGTGCGGCATGGCGACCAGCAGGGTTTCGCGTTCGGCCAGAGCCTCACGCACCAGACGGAATTCGAAGTATTCCAGATAGCGCAGGCCGCCGTGGAACAGTTTGGTCGAGGCTGACGATGTGGCCTGCGCCAGATCGCCCTGTTCGGCCAGCGTCACCGACAGGCCGCGACCTGCGGCGTCGCGGGCAATGCCACAGCCGTTGATGCCGCCACCAATGATGAAAAGATCGACGGGTGTGCGCATGGCAGGCTCCTTTGTCGCAGGGTGTGGGGCAGGCGTGGTTTGGTCAAGGTTTATTTTCGCAAATGTGCGATTTTTGGGTAAACGAACATTGGTGGATGGTTTTGGGCTTGATCCGTGGATGGAGTTGGCCGAGATTGCGCGTCAGCATGGGGGAAACCGGGTGGCGCTTGGCTTGCGACAGTCACAGATCGTAGACATCGCCCGCGCCGATGGCCGGGTGGTGGTGGACGATCTGGCGCAGCGGTTTGATGTGACGCTGCAAACCATCCGCCGCGATTTGACCGAACTTTCGGACGCAGGGCTTTTGGACCGGGTGCATGGTGGGGCGGTGCCAAGGCGCGGCGTGACCAACCTGGGCTATGGCGAGCGGCGGTTGATGAACGCGCAGGCCAAGGCCGCGATTGCGCGCGTCTGCGCGGCGGCGATCCCGGAAAACTGTTCGATCATCCTGAACCTTGGCACCACCACCGAGGCGGTGGCGCGGGCTTTGCTGTCGCATCGCAACATCACCGTGATCACCAACAACATGAACGTGGCCAATATCCTGGTGGACAATCCGGGGTGCGATATCATGGTGGCGGGTGGGGCGCTGCGGCGGTCGGATGGTGGTTTGGTGGGCGAGCTGACGACGCAGTTCTTTGAGCAGTTCAAGGTCGATTATGCGGTGATCGGGGCGTCAGCGCTGGACGCAGATGGTGATCTGCTGGACTTTGATCTGGCCGAGGTGCGGGTGTCGAAAACCATCATAAGACAGGCGCGCCAAGTGTTTGTGGTCTGCGACCATTCCAAACTTGGGCGGTCGGCCCCGGCGCGGCTGGCGTCCTTGTCCGAGGTGGGCGCGGTGTTCACCGACCAGCCTTTGCCGGAAGGGCTGGCGCGGGCCTGCGAAGGCTGGGGCACGCGGGTGGTCTGTTAGGGCTGTTTTGGGCGCGTGGCCGAGGTTTGCAGCTGTTCCAGCAGGTCGAGCAGGGTTTCCAGATTGTCATGGCCGAAGTCTTGTTCCAGCTGCGCGAAGATTGCCTTGCTGGCGGCCGCATGGGTGCGGATCAGAGCATGCCCTGCGTCCGTCACTGTCACCACGGTTTTGCGGCGGTCTTCGGGCGGGGTGGTGCGGGCGATCAAGCCTTCCTCTTCCATCGCGCGAATGATGCGGGTCAGGCTGGGCAGCAACAGGCAGGCCTGTTGGGCGATATGGGTCAATTCCATTGCCCCGTGTTCCTGAACGACGCGCAGCACCCGCCATTTCTGCTCGTTCACGCCGCTGGTGGCCAGCATGTCGCGGATCGGCCCCATCACGGTTTCACGCGCGCGCAACAGGGCGATCGGGAGGGAGCGCCCGGTGCGGCGCAGGGGGGGATCGGGCTCATTGGTCATGGCGCATGAATGCCGGGTTTGGCGGCAACACTCAAGCGGGTTGACAGGGGAGGCGTTTTATTTAACAAAGCAAGTAATGAGTTCCCGGAGGTTGCGATGTCT
>JBIHZO010000495.1:0-2795 GCA_044231405.1 Cypionkella sp.
CGCGCCGAACTGGCCATGGCCGACCTGTCCGGCCTGACCACGCTGCGGCTGGGGATGATTGAGGATTTCGACGCCGAGGTGACGCCGCGGCTGTTGTCCGCATTGGCGCAAGATCTGAAAGGGTGTCGGTTCCTGCTGGAAACCGGGGCCAGTCACCGACTGTTGGATCAGCTCGACCAGCGCGCGTTGGACATCGTCGTTGCCGCCGATCTGGGGTCGGAAAGCGCGGACGGCGGCTGGCGTGAGGTCCACCCCTTGTTGGCCGAGCCGTTTCTGGCGGTCACGCCAAAGGGTCGCAGCCATGCCGACCTGCCCCTGATCCAATACACCGCACGGCATTTGATGGGGCGGCAGATTGCGGGCCATCTGGCCCGGCAAAACCTGAGGCTGGCGCATCGCTTTGAACTCGACAGCTATCACGCGATCTTGGCGATGGTCGCGGCCGGGCAGGGCTGGACCATCCTGACGCCGCTTGCGCTGCACCACGCGGCACGTTTCCGCGACGGCGTCCAAGTGGCGCCCCTGCCGTTTGCACCCCTGGACCGCACGCTGTCCTTGTCGGCGCGCGCGGGTGTGTTGCGCGACATGCCGGGACAAGTGGCGGGCCGTTTGCGCGGGCTGATCGCGGCGCAAGTTGTGGCTCCAGCACAGGCACAATGGCCTTGGCTGGGCGACAGCTTGCGGGTTTTGTGACAGGACGAACCGGGCAGATAAGCCCCAATGCTGCACCGCGTCAATTCCCTTCGCATCTGCAGTAAATTGCGCGTGAGGTTGGCGCTAACGCCCCATGCGGCATCTGGAAATTCCTATCCGAATCAATTAGCTAGGCGGTGAAGGTGATGCACCTTCCAATGGGGCGCCGCTGTTGGTGCCCTTGTTTACAAGGATAGAATACATGAAAAACTTCGCTCTCGCGTTCGTCGCTGTCTCGGCATTTTCGGTGGTTTCGGCCTCTGCAGAAGTCATGGTTGCTGACGCCGATGGCAACGGCGCCTATTCGATGGAAGAGCTGCTGGTGGCTTTCCCGGCGCTGACCGAAGATGCGTTCAAAGCCGCTGACGTTGACGCCGATGGCGCCGTTTCGGCTGACGAGCTGGTGGCCGCTGAGGCCGCACTGACCGCGCTGGTCGCTGTCGAAGCGGCTCCGGCTGTTGAAGCTGTGGTTGTGGCCGACATTGACGCCAACGGTTCGTTCTCGTTCGACGAAGTCAAAGCCGTCTATGCCGACGCCACCGAAGAGGCTTTCAAGGCCGCTGACCTCGACGCTTCGGGCGAGTTGTCGGCAGAAGAGTTGGCCGCAGCCGTGGCTGCGAACGCTTTCGCCGCAATGTAATTTCACCACTGGTGAATCTGAAAGGCCGTCGCACCTGCGGCGGCCTTTTCATATGGCGTTTGCCTTTCGCTGGGTGGGGGTCTAAGCCCGCGCCAACCCTTGAAAGGATGTCAAATGGCTTTGAAAGACCTGATCGCCCGTTCGGGCAACGCCTGTGAATTCTGCGGAGCCAGCGACGGTCTGACCGGGGTTGACGTGGCCCCCGGTGCTGAAGTGCTGCTTTGCCCCGCCTGTCGGGGCGATGTGGATGTGCAGCCCGATCATTGGCGCTGTCTCGAGGGTGCCGCATGGAGCGCGGAACCTGCCGTGCAATTCGCGGTCTGGCGCAAGCTGGGCACGCTGGAGGCCGGTTGGGCCGTTGAGGCGCGCGAGGGCATGGTGCTGTCCCCCGAAGCGCAGGCCTGGGCGGACGCACCTGGCGCGGTTGTGCATCGTGACAGCAATGGCGCGGTGTTGGTGGCGGGCGATACCGTGGTCCTGATCAAGGATCTGGTGGTGAAGGGCGCGAATTTCACCGCCAAGCGCGGCACTTCGGTGCGCCGTATCTCGTTGGTAGCCGACAATCCGGGGCAGATCGAGGGCCGGGTGGAAGATCAGCGCATCGTGATCCTGACCGAGTTCGTGAAGAAAAGCTGAAGCGGCACAGCAAAAGCCTGGACCTTGTGATCCGGGCTTTTGCTTGGCCAGGTCACTCCAATTCCACCAGCAGATCCTTGGCGTCGATCTGGCTGCCCGGATGCACATGCAGCGCCTTGACGGTCGCCGCACGGTCGGCGTGAATCCCCGTCTCCATCTTCATGGCCTCGATTGTCAGCAGCAGATCGCCTGCATTGACCTTTTGCCCCGCCACAACCGCGACTGTGGCAATGGATCCCGGCATCGGCGCGCCGATGTGGGCCGGGTTGCCTTCAATCGCCTTCGGCTTCGCGGCGGTTTTGGCCTTGATCGCGCGGTTCGGCACCCGGATGACGCGAGGCTGACCGTTCAATTCAAAGAACACCTTCACCTCACCGTCGTCGGTCGTCTCCCCCACCGCTTGCAGCCGGATTTCCAGCAGCTTGCCAGGGTCGATTTCCGAAGTTATTTCTTCGCCCGGCTGCATGCCGTAAAAGAAGGTTCGCGTCGGCAGGGTGCGCACCGGACCGTAGGCTTTGTGGCGGCCCATGTAGTCGAGGAAGACCTTGGGATACATCAGATAGCCGTTGAGATCCTCATTATCGACCTTGAAACCATCAAGTTCCGCCGAAAGCTTTGCACGCACGGTTTCCAGATCTGTCGGTGGCATGCCTGCGCCGGGGCGTGCGGTGGATGCCACTTCGCCCTTCAGCACTTTGCGGGAAATCGCGGCAGGCCAGCCGCCATGGGGTTGGCCAAGATTGCCTTTCAGCATGTCCACCACCGAGTCGGGAAAAGCCACGTCATGACCGGGGTCTTCGACCTGCGCGCGGGTCAGGTTTTGCGA
>JBIHZO010000104.1:0-9380 GCA_044231405.1 Cypionkella sp.
CATCCGGGACTCCCTGACGAGCTCATCACATCAAGTTCCACCGCCAAAACCCCTGACCGCAAGCGAAAAATCAATGGGCCGCAGACGCCGCTTACGGTTCAACCTCGATCCGGCGATCTGGACCAAGCAAGCCGCCTACACCAAGCAGCGCCGCGTCCACCGTGTACCGATCTCTCATGAGGCCGTGGCCCTGATCCGGCTGCGTGGGGATGCGGTGCCGAAGGGCTGCGCGTTCCTGTTTCCCGGCGATGTGCCGGGCCAGCCCGTGGTTGACCTCAAGCGGTTCTGGGAAAGGATGCGCGTGCAGGCTGAAATCCCCGACGTCCGCATCCACGATCTGCGCCACACCTTTGCTTCCCTGCTGGTTTCGGGTGGCGCGTTGCTGGAAATCATCGGGCGGCTGCTGGGTCACACTCAGATCGGCACCACCCAGCGCTACGCCCATCTGATCGACTCGCCCCTGCGCGCCGGAGTCAACGCCATGGGGGAAATGCTGAGGCGGCGGTTGAAGGTGGTGGAGGCGTGAGCGACACGACTTCGGAAGTCATTCGTAAGTGGGGCGCGGAAGGCTGCAAGGGGCGGGAAGCGGACTGATACAGCAGATCGAACGCCAACAACGCCCTCTGGCCGCTATGCAATGTGGACTGACACTTCGCACAGAGCGATGAACTGGAAACAATTGCAAACGCTGCAACGCGCCCAAAGTTCGCTGCCAGCTCAGTCCATTGATCATGCCGCAGCATCTGCGGTTTTTTGCTCCGATTGTGAGGCTGAAAGGCCCCGTTGCTGTTACAACCGCAACATTTCCAGAAGCGACAGTGTTTTGGCTGCAAAACATGATGCTTATTGAAACGTGCCTGCGGTACTGCCACGGATTTTCACGCTCTATTTTGCTCGAAGCCTTTCAGAACAGAGGTCAAATTTGCGCTAAGTTCGTCGCATAAATAGCCACCTTCCTGCACGAAAAGACAGGGAAGTCCGGTGCCTGCAATTGCGGAACCTATGCGGGAAAATCCAGTTTCGGTGATCGAAAACCCCTTGAATGGATCGCCGATAAAGGCGTCTAGGCCAAGTGCCACAACAACGACATCCGCCCCAAATGCCTTGATCCGCTGCAGGGCAATTTTCAACGTGTCAAGATAGGCGTCGTCGGCGGTGCCGCGCGCAAGCGGCAGGTTCAGGTTGTAGCCAATCCCTTCACCCGCGCCGCGTTCCTGCGCATGGCCCCAAAAGAACGGGTAAAACCGTTCAGGGTCAGCGTGCAGTGACACCGTCAGCACATCGCTGCGGTGATAAAAGATGCCCTGCGTTCCATTGCCGTGATGCACATCGACATCCAGAATGGCCGGTCGCAGTCCCTTGGCCCGTAGACGTTCTGCAGCAATACCCGAGTTGTTCAGAAAGCAAAACCCGCCTGCCATATCGCCGAAAGCATGATGTCCCGGCGGACGCGACAGCGCATAGGCGGATTTTTCACCCGCCAGCAGCAGATCGGCTCCGGTTATGGCGGTTTGCGCCGACCAATAGGCAGCCTCCCAGGTGCCCGCCGCAATCGGGCAGGCAGTGTCAGCCTGATGAAAGCCCGCTTGCCCTGCGGCAGATTTCGGATAGCCATCGCGACGGCTGGCGGGGTGGATGTTCGGGATCACCTCTTCGCCCGCGCCTTCGATGAATTGCCAGCGCGCATGGATATTTTGCAAAAAGGCAAGGTATTCCGGCGAATGCAGCGCGGCAATTGGGCCCAAGCCTGCATCCATTGGTGCCTCTACCGAACAGCCTGCCTGCCTCGCTCCGATCAATAGTCGCTCTATCCGCTCGGCTTGTTCGGGGTTGGGCAGAATCTTGCCGTTGGCCATGAAGTGCTTGGGTTGATGCTTCCACTGGCGGTCGTCAAAGATGGCTCTCATGGTCTTGCTCTCCTAACTCAAATCTTGTCAGATCGCCGTGCGATCAGCGCCCTTCAGATGCAGCATCGCGCGCGCCTCTGCTGGGGTGGCAATGGTGCGGCCCAGATCTTCGACAATACGGCGAATTTTCTGCACCTGTTCGGCATTGGTCTTGGCCAAAACCCCGCGCGAGATCATCAGGCTGTCCTCCAACCCGACCCGCACATGCCCGCCCAGAATGGCTGACATCGCAATCAGCGGCATTTGATGCCGCCCCGCCGCCAGCACTGAAAACGCATAGGTTTCGCCAAAAAGTTTATCCGCGATCAGTTTCATATGGCTCAGGTTTTCAGGATCCGGCCCCATCCCGCCCAGAACGCCAAAGACAAACTGGATGAACAGCGGCGCTTTCACCATGCCTCGATCCACGAAATGCTTCAGCATATAAAGGTGGCTGATGTCATAACATTCAAATTCAAACCGCGCGCCGCGTACCGCACCCATCTCTTGCAGGATCACCGCCATATCGCGTGGGGTGTTCTTGAACACCAGATCGTCGGAGCCTTCCAGAAAGGGCTTCTCCCAATCAAATTTCCATTCGGCAATTCGTGCTGCCGCCGGATAGAGCGCGAAGTTCATCGTACCCATATTCAGCGAACACATCTCTGGCTCGGCCAGTTTGGGAGCTGCCAGCCGCTGCTCCAGAGTCATCGTTGCGCTGCCGCCGGTCGAAATATTCAGTACAGCATCGCTGCGCTGTTTGATCTGCGGCAGAAACGCCATGAAATGCGCTGGATCGGCCGATGGCCGCCCGTTGGCAGGGTCGCGCGCATGCAGATGCAGGATCGCAGCCCCCGCTTCGGCGGCCCCGACCGAGTTTTCGGTGATCTCTTCGGCGGTGATCGGTAGATGGGGCGACATCGAGGGCGTATGAATGGACCCGGTGACCGCGCAGGTGATGATGATCTTTGACATATCCGTCCCTCAGGCCGTGCCGGAAAATTGCGGGATTTCGGCCATATAGCTGGAAAGTGAGCGATCCAACCTTTCGGTGATATCGTCCAGTTGCGCCTCGGTCACAATCAGCGGCGGGCAGACAAGAAAATGATCGCCCGAGGTGCCGCCCCGCGTGCGGCGGGAATAGATGATCAAACCGTTGTCATAGGCGATATCGACCAGCCGCGCATGTGCGTTCAGATTGGCGGGCAAAGGCGCCTTGGTATTGCGGTCGGTCATCAACTCGAACGCGGTCAGCAGGCCCTTGCCACGCACATCACCGATCAGCGGATAACGCTGCATCAACCCGTTGAGGCGGGCGGTCAAAAGCTCGCCCATGCGTGCGGCATTTCCGGTCATATCCTGCGTCTCGATCTGATCCAGAACTGCAAGGCCAGCCGCGCAGGCCAAGGGGTTGCCCGCATAGGTAAATCCGTGGATAAAGCCACCGCACGCCATCACCGCCTCGACGATATCATCGCGCGCGATCATCGCGCCCAGCGGGACATAGCCGCCGCCAAAACCTTTCGAGACTGCAATAAGGTCGGGTTCCACGCCCCAATGCTCAGCCCCGAAAAAGCGCCCTGTGCGCCCGCCGCCCGTCATCACCTCGTCATGAATAAGCAAAACGCCGTATTGCGTGCAAATCTCGCGGATGCGCTGCATATAGCCTGCGGGTGGCACCAATGCTCCGGTCGACGCCCCACCGACAGGCTCTACAATAAAGGCCAGAACGGTTTCGGGGCCTTGCTCGAGTATCTCGGCCTCTAGCATATTGGCATAGAACAGCCCTGTCGCGGGATCGGCCGCGTCCAACCCGTCAAGATAGGCACGTGGCGCGGGCACCTTTGGCATCCGCTGCATCAGCGGATCAAAGGGCGCTGTCATCGGAGCATAGCCGGTGATCGCCAGCGCCCCCAACGTGCAACCGTGATAGCTTGGATACCGCGAAATCACCTTGAAGCGCTGGGACTGGCCCTGCGTCAGCACATATTGCCGCGCCAGTTTAAGCGTGCTTTCCACCGCTTCTGAGCCGCCCGAGACGAAGAAGACCTTGTTCATCGCCGCAGGGGCCAGCGCCGCCACCCTAGCCGCGAGGGTTTCAGATGCTTCGGTTTGGAAGTGCAACCGATAGCCGAAGGTCGATTTCTCCATCTGGGCGCGCATGGCGCCCAAAACCGCAGGGTTGGAATGGCCGATGTTGCTGACCATCGCGCCCGATGACCCGTCGATATAGCGTTTGCCGTTGACGTCCCACATATAAATGCCATCAGCCCGGTCGAGTACAGGGCGGGATGATTTGGTCTGATAGAAAAGGTTGGACATTTAGGTCACGCTTTCAACGGCTAAGGTGTTTGCGCAGGAAATTCCTGGTGCGCTCTTCTGTCGGGTTCTGGAATATCATCGAAGGCGGGCCTTCCTCTACCACAACGCCCTGATCCATGAACAAGACGCGATCGCAAACCGAGGCCGCGAAATCCATCTCATGCGTCACGATGATCATCGTCATATGGTCTTCTGCAAGCTGCTTCATCACCAGATTGACCTCTTCGACCAGTTCGGGGTCCAGCGCCGAGGTTGCCTCGTCAAACAGCATCACCTTGGGCTGCATTGCCAAGGCACGCGCGATGGCAACGCGTTGCTTTTGTCCGCCCGAAAGCCGCGATGGGTATTCGTCGATTTTCTCGGAAAGACCGACTTTGGCCAGCTGCTCTTCGGCCAATGTGTTCGCTTCTTTGTCGCTCAGCCCCTTCAGCATCTTGGGTGCTAGGGTGATATTGCCGCGCACGGTCAGATGCGGGAAAAGGTTGAAGTGCTGGAAAACCATGCCAATGTCTTGGCGTACCTGATTGACATGGGCCTCGTACTGACGATGCGGCAGCTTGCGGTTGATCTGCACATCCTCCAGCCAGACCTCGCCCGAGGTCAGCGGATCAAGCTCGTTGATAGCACGCAAAAGCGTCGATTTCCCCGAACCCGAAGGCCCGATGATCGCAACGATCTGGCCGCGCTCGACCGTCAGGTTGATATCCTTCAGAACCTCTAGCTTGCCATAGCTTTTGGCGGCGTTTTTGATGGTAACAAAGGCTTGTTTGGTCATGTGGCGGGTCCTTTCTCAGCGCGAAGCGGCAATGCGGCGTTCCATACGCCGTATGCCGGCCTCGAGCGCGAGGTTGATGATGTAATAGCAGAGGGCGACGGCGAGGTAGAATTCGAACGGGCGGTAGGTGCGGCTGATCGCCTGCTGTGCGGACAGCGTCAGCTCCATCACCCCGATGACCGAAACAAGCGCAGAATCCTTCAACAGCGCGATCATATTATTGCCCATCGGCGGGATCACCGCGCGTACGGCCTGAGGGATGACAATGCGGCGCAAGGTCTGGCCACGTGACAGCCCTAAGGTGCGCGCGCCCTCATACTGGCCCTTGTCCACCGCAAGGATCGAGGCTTGGATCAATTCGGAATTGTAGACCGCAAAGTGCAGCCCCAGACCGATCACCCCTGCGGCGAAGGCGGGCAGGTCGATGCCCACTTGGATCAAGCCAAAGTAAATAAGGAAAAGCTGCAATAACAAAGGCGTGCCCATGAACAGCCAAGCAAAGACCCGCAGCGGCAGACGCACAACCCAGTGCCCGTAAAGCGCGCTGGTCGCAAAGACGATGCCGCCGAAAAAGCTAAGGATTCCAGCGCAAACCGTGATTGCGATCGTCCAGACAGAGCCTAAAAAAAGGGCGCTGAAGTAGCTGGGCACCACCGAAAAATCAAGCCCCATATCGGCCTCCTATGCTGTGCTGTCTCATGTGATCCGCGCCCGACGGTCCAGCCAGTTGATGCCTTGGCTGACCACATAGATGATCACCATGTACAAAACCCCCGCGACCAGAAACATCTCGAAAGGTTTGTAGGTCGAGCCGATGAAGCGCTGCGCGGTATAGGTCAGCTCGATCACAGAAATCGGCGCGACAAGCGCGGTGCCCTTGATCAGCGCGTTGATGTTCACCCCGAGCGGTCGGATCATCATCCGCGCCGCCTGCGGCAGGATCACTTTACGCATGGTCTCCCATCGGCTCATGCCCAAGGTGCGCGCAGCTTCGGTCTGGCCCTTATCCACAGAAACGATGGCGCCGCGGATTGTTTCGGTCATATAGGCGCCAATATTGACGCCAAGCGCGATCGTGCCAGCGGCAAAAGAGTCAAGCTGGATTCCAATCTGCGGGCCGCCAAAGTAAAGGATGAAAATCTGAATCAGCGCCGGAGTGCCGCGAAACAGGCTGACATAAACTGCCCCTGTCCAGCGAAACACCGCCAGCCGAGACATCCGCGCCGCAGCACCCAAGGCGCCACAGGTCAACCCCAGAGTCGCTGTCAGCACCGACAGCTCAATCGTCACCCATGCCGCCTCAAGAAAGAACGGATAGACGCGCAGAATCAGGTCGAAGTCCAAATCTATTGCCTTTTCAGCTTAGTGATCGTCGTGACGTTGAAGGATCGGCAAGGCGCGGATTTCACGGACGAGCGCGGTTGTTTCCTCGATTGCTGCATCCGGAAACCTCTTGCCCGTCTCGGGATCGGCAACGTCGGGTCGCCCATCGGGCCATCCGGCGAAACCGCGGACCACCAGCGCATGAGCATCGCGCCACCACCGCCCCCACCAGATCAAGGTTGAAAAACTTGCTGTCAGGATTGTGGAGGTTCTGAACGGTTGATTTGTCGATCTGCAAGCGCTCGGGATGCAAATACATGTACATCGCGGCCTCAAACTCACCCGCATGGGCGATGCCGCCAATTGCAGATTTGCAAACCGTGTTGATCCGCGCCGACATCAGGTTCCAATAAGAGGCCGAAACGAAGATCATCCCGGTTTCGATCACCGTTTTGCGTGCAGCCAGATCAAGGCAGGGATGGTCTGAACCATGTGAATTCAAAAGCAGGATGCGACGAAAGCCTTGGTAGGCAAGCGATTTCGTGATGTCAGTGACAAAGGCGATCAAAGTTTCATGCTGAATCCAGATCACACCCTGAAAATCCTTGTGATGCTCGTTAAAGCCATAAGGCACGGGCGGCATTACAAAGACCCCATCCGGGGCCGCTTGAGCACCCCATTCGCGCTCGCCATCACCAACACTGTATCGGTGTCCAGCGGCAAATGTCGGCCGTGGTCTTCGGTGGCAGATACATTCAGGATAACCACGCGACCCTGATCGGCATCACGCACGTCTGCCCATGTCAACAGGCCATAAGTCGTTGTCATGGGGAAGCCCTCGCCGCAGGTGAGTGCCTGCCGGGCAGCGCCGGCAGGCAGAAAGCTTTAGCGGATATCGCCGCCGACCCACTCTTCTGCGATCTTCAGATAGGTGCCATCGGCCATCATATCGTCCAGCGCCTTTTGCATCGCGGCGGCCAGCTCTGGGTTGCCCTCACGGATCGCAATACCCGCGCCGATCGGCTCGGCAGTTGGATCGGTAATGGCGGCCAGATCATATTGCCCCGCCTTCATCGCCAGCATCACAGGGATCGAGTCGTTGACGATGGCATCGACCCGACCGTTTTGCAGTTCAAGCAGCAGTTCCGGCAGGCCCTTGTAGGTGTTGATGTTGTAACCCTGATCGCGGGCCCATTGCTCGTGGGTCTCGCCCAAAGTCACTCCGACCTTGACGTCTTTCAACTGCTCAACCGTGGTCACAGCAGAGCCAGCCTTGGTAAAGATGGCGCGCTTGGTGCTATAATAGGGGCCAACAAAATCGATGACTTTGTCGCGTTCGGCGGTGATCGACATCGAGCCCACGACTGCATCATATTTGTTGGCAAGCAGCCCGCCAATGATGCCGTCCCATGCGGTGGTAACGATTTCGGTCTTCAGGCCCATGCGCTTGGCGATCTCGGCGCCAATAGCTGGATCGAAGCCGACAACTTCGTTCTTTTCATTGACGAAGTTAAAGGGCGGATACTGGCCGCTCATCGCGATGCGTAGCACGCCGCTTTCCTTGATGGTGGCAAGCTCGTCAGCACTGGCAGACAGCGGCGCCAAGCTTAGACCCAGCAGAGCGACTGATCCCATCATAAGGCCGCGACGCAGAAGATTCAGAGGTTTCATCATTCTTTTCCCTTGTTGTTTTGTAGCTTTATTTGGTTGAGCACAGACCGAGGTCCAGTCTGAACGCTCTATTCAACAAGATTGCGCCACGCCCTAACATAGGGCAAATAGATAATACAAATTACAAAAATAGATGGGCCCTATGATAAAACCCTATGAACAACGATTTCCGTGGAATCTGGATTGGAATCTTCTGCGCACCTACATGGTCGTGGTGGAAGCAGGCGGGATCACCCCCGCTGCCCATCTGCTGGGGCTGAAACAGCCGACGATTTCCGCCGCACTGATCCGGCTGGAAGCGACGATGGGCCGCAAGCTGGTGGTCCGATCGCCCAAACATTTCAGTGTTACGCCTTGGGGGCGGGTACTTTATGGCGAGGCCTGCGCCATTTTTGGCGCGGTGGCGCAGCTGCCTAATCTGATGGGCGGCGTTGAAGAGGAAGTGACCGGCCAGATCAACATCGCTGTTGCCAGCCATGTGGTCTCGACGCATTTCGATGCGGTGCTCGCACGCTTTAACGCACGATATCCGCGAGTGAACTATGCGATCTCGACCATGGATAGTGCCGCAGTCGTGGCACATCTTAAGCAAAATCGCGTCACCTTTGGCGTTTGTCTGCTACATCATCAGCCTGCCGATCTGGAAACGCGTGTTTTATATCGCCAATACTTCGGCTTTTTTTGTGGTCCGTCTCACAGGCTTTACGGTAAAGAAAATATCGCAGCTGCCGAGCTGCGTGGCGAAGACGTGGTGTCTTTCTTTACCGATGAACTTGATGGCCCGCTGTCTGGAGTGGCGCATCTGCGTCGGCGCTTGCAAATGCGGCAAGATCCCAAGGGCCTTTCCTCCAATCTGCCTGAAGTGCGCCGGATGATCGTCGCCAATATTGGAATCGGTGCCCTGCCTTTGCATGTGGCTCGCAAAGATGTGAAATCGGGTCTTCTCTGGCAGGTGCCACCCTACAAGGCGCTTCCGACCGTGGACATCCATATGTTGACCAATCCCAGGCGCAGTATGAACCATGCGGAAAGGGCATTGTTAGAGATGTTGACTGCCGAATTGGACGCCGTTCCGCTGTCAGAGCGGACTTACAGCGGCTAGACCTGCACAGCAGACTTGGGGGCCAGCTAGTGGCGACATGCGGCATGATTGCAGGATCAAATCCAGACGCACCGCCCGCTTTCCCTGTCGCTGTGGAAGATGCAGCCACGTGGCGGTGCCCGCAAGGCGCTGGCCATCCTCAGCGCCCGGATCGCCAGGTCACGCTTCATGCGGTTGCTGATGGCCCAACCTATGACGCGCCGCGAATGCAGGTCCGGGATCACGGCCAGATGCAGCCACCCCTCACGGTTCCAGATGTAACGGATGTCACCGACCCGTTTCTGGTTTGGCTCGGGTGCTT
>JBIHZO010000496.1:0-2792 GCA_044231405.1 Cypionkella sp.
CCCGCAGTCCGTCCAGCACCGGTGTGATCAGCGCCATTTCCTCAGACCCCATGGCACCGCCTTCGCCGGCATGTGGGTTCAGGCCCGCAACGGCAATGCGGGGGGCTGCAATGCCAAAATCGCGGGTCAGACCTGCGGCGGTGATGCGGATCGTGGCATCCAGCAAATCCGCGGTCAACGCCCCCGGCACCTCTGCAATCGGAATGTGGATCGTCACCGGCACCACCCGCAGCATCGGGCTGGCCAGCATCATCACCACGCGGTCGACCCCGGCCAGATGCGCCAGAAATTCGGTATGGCCGGGGAAGGCAAAGCCCGCGCCGTCCTTCAGTGCCTTTTTGTGGATCGGCGCGGTGCAGATGGAGCTGGCCTGGCCCGCCTGCACCAACGCCACCGCGCGTTCGATCACCGTAATCACACCCAACGCATTTTCGGGCGTGGGCTGCCCCGGCAAGGCTGTCCTGTCAAAGTGATGGGCCAGAACGGGCAACACATTGGCGCCGATGTCATAGGTCTGATCTGGGGTGTCGATCAGCTGATACGGACTGCCAGACGGCAAATGCATCGGATCGCCGATCCAGAAAAAAGGCACCCCATGGCCCAAGATCGCACGCGCGGCGACGGCCAGTTCGGGGCCTACGCCCGCAGGCTCGCCACAGGTCAGCGCAATCGGGGCCCGCATCAAAGAGGTGGGGGTCATGGGTCGATGATGATGGCTTCGGACCGCAGCTCTTCCAGAAAAATCTCGGCCTTGGCGGCCAGTTGCTGGTTGGTCAGCTGCAACCGGATCTCATCGCGCGATGGCATGTCTTCGGGGGCGGCACCCCGGCTGCACAGCATCAGGAACACCCGCCAGCCGCCACGTGTCAGCGCCGTGCTGGTTTCGCCCGCATCCAGCAGCGTCAGCGCTGCTGCGACATCGCCGGGCACCTGACCCGGAGCCATGGAATGACGCGTCAACCGATCTGCGGGCAGGCCTTTGGCAACGGTGTAAAGATCATCGCAGGTGTCAACCCGAGAGCGGATTTTGGCAGCCTCGGCCCCCGCATTGCCGTCGTTCGCAATCAGGAATTCGGCATAGCTGACCACGGTGGCCGCCTGTTCGGATATCTGATCCTGCCGCTGCTCACGCATCAGGTAGATCACCACCTTGTCGTCCAGCACAACGGGTTCAGACACCTGACCCACGGCCAGCCCGCGCACGGCCAAAGCCGCGTCATCGGGCAGTTGCGACAGGCGCTGCCAATCCAGCGGCCCACCGCTGCCCGCCGTCGCACCCGCCGAGTAGCTCCGCGCGGTGGTGGCGAAATCGCCCCCGGCCTTCAATTCTGTCTTCAGCTTGCGCGCCAAAGCCAGCGCAGAGCTGCGGTCGGCCCCCGTCGCCGTCAGCACGATTTCCGACAGCAGGACGCTGAGCGCCGAGGTTGGCACAAAATTCGCCATTGCCCGGTCAACCGCGGCTTCGCTGATGCTGATGGTGGGGCCATATTTTGCGCGCACGGTTTCGCGCCAGACCAGACCGGCCGATACGAAGTCCCGGAAGGTTTCAGGGGCCACGCCGCCTTGGCCGACAGCTTCGATGAACTGATCGGCGGTCAGGTTGGCTCGGGCGGCAAATTCTTCCATCCCGGCGCGCACGCCCTCTTCGGTCAGTGCGATGCCGACAACCTCGGCGCCATGGCTGCGCAGACGGTCGTCGATCAGCCCCTTCATGGATTCGGCCGGAATGTCTCCCGGTTGGCGCAGCAACTGCATGAACAGGATGCGCTGATCCAATTCATACTGGGTGATCACCCGTTCGTTGATGATCTTGATCGGCGCGAAGGGCCCCGATTGCGCCAGCGCGGCGGCTGCGGGCAAGGCCATCGCCAAGGCCAACCCACCAATGCGGGTCATTGTGTTCAGTCTGGAAATCGCGGGCCGTGTCATCATTGCCTGCCGTCGTCCGTTTGAGGTGCTGGCCTGGTGGCCTTTGCACGGGTTATGTCCGACCAAAGCCCTGCGGTCAACGGCGGCATTGCCGGGAAGGCCCCGGGCCGGATCCGCCGCCAAAGCCAAGAAGTTCAACCGAAAGGCCGAAATCCGTGGTCGGCTTGATACTAGTCGAGGATGTAAAGCGGCGCGAGAGCGAAAGATCGACCGCCAGGCACTCGTTGCGATAGGTCAGCCCCAGACCCGCCTTGGCGGCGCGTTCCGCCTGAAAATCATAGCGGCTGGCCAGTTCTGCTGTCCAGTTCGGGCTGAGTTTATAAGTGGAAAACAGCGTCAGCTCTGACGTCGGTTCTGGCCGGTTTTCGGCCATGTCTGCAACCGCATAAACGAAGCCCGCCGCAAGACTGTAGCGATCGCGCGCCAGTGCCGCGCGCAGTTCGGTTTTGGTCAAGGTGAAGCTGTCATCAAACACCAGCCGGTTGGTGATGCCCAGGCTGCCCGCCAGATCCAACTGCCACGCCGCCATCCAGTCTGATTGCAGCCCGTCCAGACCCGAGGCGGCGCTGAACTGCGCCATATCGCTGCTGCGCAAGACCCGGCCAAAGGTCAGGCCAAGGCTCCAGCCCTCCGGGTCGCTGCGCAAATAGCTGACGCCCAGATTGGCGCGCATGCCGCGCTCCACCGCATCGGATCCGGGAAAGCGGTTCAGGGCGAACAGGTTGCCCTCGTCAAACTCCACCAGCGCGGAATCCTCATTGGGCAGGGTTTCGGTGCCCGACGGGGCCCAGACCAGTTGCATCACCGGCTCGATCACCTGCGACACACCGTTTGCATGGGCCTTGAGCCAAGGCCAGCGCAAT
>JBIHZO010000105.1:0-9374 GCA_044231405.1 Cypionkella sp.
TCAGGTTGTGCTGGTTGATGTGTTGGGGGCCATTCATCAAGGCCCGCGCGCGACCGAGGATTTGCGCCGCACCATGGTCGAGGTGTTGTCGGCCTTTCGCCCGGGTCGCAACGGCTGGCTGACGGGTCTTCTGGGCGGCAAGCGGGTTGAGAAAATCCTCTTCGCCGCCACCAAGGCCGATCATTTGCACCACACGCAGCACCCTGCCCTGACCGGGATCATCGAGGCGATGCTGCGCGACGCCAAATCCCGCGCCGACTTTGCCGGAGCCGAAACCATGGCACTGGCGCTGGCCAGCCTGCGCGCCACGGTCGAAGACACCCTGACCCGTGACGGACAGACCCTGAACGCCGTGCGAGGGCGGCTTATGTCGGGCAAACAGGCGGCGATGTTTCCCGGATTGCTGCCCGCCGACCCCGCCCGCCTGCTGTCGCCCGCCCGTGAAGGGGCCGAAAAATGGCTGGACGCCGACTACGCCCTGATGGGGTTTGCGCCCGCCCGGCTGACCCTGAAACCCGGGGAAGGCCCGCCGCATATCCGGCTGGACCGCGCCGCCGAATTCCTGATCGGGGATCGGCTGTGATCCGCGCACCGACGGAAATCAGCACGGCCCGCGTTCATCGCAACCGCTATCTGACCGGAGTACCCCTGTGACCGAAACCATCAAACGCGGTCCCGGCCCGATGCTGCTGGAATACGACACCGATGAAGCCGCCGATCCGGGTGCAGCACCGCCGGTGCCGGACGCGCTGCCACAGGCGCAAACACTGCACGCTCTGGCCCGGTTGGCCGCGCGCAGACGCTCGCCCTTCGCGCGCTTTGCGGTCTGGGTGTTTGGCAGCCTGTTCACGCTGGTGCTGTCGGTTTCGGCGTGGAACTTTGTGACCGGGCTGTTTGCCGCCAACAGCATTCTGGGCTGGATCGCCTTTGTCCTGTTCATGCTGGCGCTGCTGGTTGTGCTGGTCATGGCCCTGCGCGAGTTGGCCTCCTTTGCCCGCGTGGCGAAACTGGACCGTCTGCGCGACCGTGCCATGACCGCCCGCGCTGCCGCCGATCTGACCGAGGCGCGCGCCGTGGTCGCGGCGCTGACCAGCCTTTATGCAGGCCGCGCCGATGTGGCTTGGGGTGCGGCGCGTCTGGCCGAACGCCTGCCCGAGGTGTTTGACGCCGATGCCCTGCTGTCGCTGGCCGAAACCGAACTGCTGGCCCCGCTGGACCGTGCGGCCTTGGCCGAGGTGGAAGCCGCCGCGCGTCAGGTGGCCACGGTGACGGCCTTTGTGCCAATGGCCTTGGCCGATGTGGCGACGGCGCTGTATTCGAACCTGAAGCTGATCCGGCGGCTGTCGGAAATCTACGGCGGCCGGTCGGGCAGTTTTGGCAGCCTGCGCCTGATGCGGCGGGTGTTTTCGGCGCTGCTGGGGGCCGGGGCGATTGCGCTGGCCGATGATCTGATCGGATCGGTGGCGTCGGGTGGCATCCTTGCCAAACTGTCGCGGCGCTTTGGCGAAGGCGTGGTCAATGGCGCATTGACCGCTCGGGTCGGGTTGGCCGCAATGGAACTGTCACGGCCCCTGCCCTTTGTGGCCCTGCCGAAACCCGGCACCAGCGCTACCACGACCCGGGCGCTGGCCGGCCTGTTCGGACGCTCAGAAGCAAAGGTGCCGGGTGGGTGATCCACCCACCATCCGGCAAGGCGGGTGACTCACCCACCCACCGCCGACCCCCACTAAAACCCAACCTCACATCGCGCGATCAGGGCCACCAGCATGGCCTGACACCGCGCCATCTGTTCCACGGAAACATATTCATCCGGCGTATGCCCCTGCGCCATCGAGCCCGGCCCGCAAATCACCGTGGGGATGCCAAGGCGCGCGTCAAACAGCCCGCCTTCGGTGCCAAAGGCCACCTTGATCATGCCATTCGCTCCGGTCAGAGCCTTGACGAAATTCACCACCGCCGCATCCGAAGGCGTGCCAAGACCCGGATAATCCCACAGCCGTTCGATCACAATCGCGGCCTCGGGGAATTCGGCCCGCAGGGGCGCCACAAGGGTCTCTGCCCCGGCCCGCAGTTCGGCAATCAACGCATCGGTGTCCTCACCCGCCAGCGACCGGATTTCAAAATCCACCACCGCCCGGTTCGGCACGATGTTCACCTGCACGCCACCGTTCAGCTTGCCAACATGCAGCGTCGAATAGGGCACGTCGTAATCGCCATCCCGCAAGCCCAGCGCCGCAACCCGCGCCTGCACCGCCCGCACCACGCCCACGAAATCCGCCGCCAGATGCAGCGCGTTCAGCGCCATCGGGGCCAATGCCGAATGCCCCTCACGCCCCAGACAGGTCGCACGCAAGGCGATCTTGCCCTTGTGGCCCGTCGCCACCTGCATGCCCGTGGGTTCCCCCACGATGCAGAACCGGGGCTTCACCGGGGCCGCAGCCAGCATGTCGATCAGACTGCGCACGCCCATGCAGCCGATTTCTTCGTCATAAGACAGCGCCAGATGCAACGGCACCGCCAAGGGCCTGCGCGCGGCATCCAGCATCGCGGCAATGGCGCAGGCGACAAAGCCCTTCATATCCGCAGCCCCGCGCCCGTAATAGCGCCCGTCCTTTTCGGTCAGCGCAAAGGGCGGCACAGTCCAGGCCTGACCTTCGACCGGCACCACATCAGTATGCCCCGACAGCATCACCCCGCCCGCACCCAAAGGCCCCACGGTTGCGTAAAGATTGGCCTTGCCGCCACCCGCATCAGGTATCAGCAGCGACTCGATCCCGGCATCGGCCAACAGGCTCTGCACATAGGTCATCAAGCCAAGGTTCGGCTGGGAGCTGACCGTATCAAATCCCATCAGCTTTTCGAGTATTGCACGCATCGCTGCCTCCTGTTGATGCTCTTGCTAGCCCGAACCAAGTCCCCGCGAAACCCCGTCGTGACGCTATTTGTCACGCGATGCCCCCTTCCCAAGTTGCAAACCGGCTGGCAAATTCAGAGCATGACCCCCAATGGGGCCGATCACAGGATTGGATATATCATGACGCTTAAACTCCTGCTTCCTGCCCTTGCCACCACGGCATTCGCTGCCTTTGCCCTGCCCGCCCTTGCCGAAGGCACCACAGCCGATCCGGCCAAAGGCCCGAACCTGAACTCGGCCGCCACAGGCACCAAAGGCGGCGTTGCGACCATGGCATTGGCGCAAGACCTTTACACGCTGGGCATGTCGACCAAGGACGCGCTGACAGTGCTGACGGCGGCCAAACTGGCCGGATCCGTGGACGTGAAAGAGGTGGAACAGAAGAAGGAAACCAAAGGCGATGCACTGGCCGATCAGGCCGACGGCGTGGATGCCCCGGTGGACGCGGCCACCATGATGGCTGCCGCCAAGGAACTGGCGGGTGAGGATGAAGTGATCGCCGGGCTGATCGAAGACGCCATGGCCGAAGGCGCTCGTGGCCGGGTTGGTGGGGCGTCGTCAACGCTGTCGCGCCTGCCCGCCGGGCAGTCCGATGTCTGGGAGGTTCCCTTCTACGGCGACAGCTATGCCGAAGTGGCGGTGCTGGGCGATGGCGACGCCAACCTTGACGTGCTGGTCACGGACGAAAATGGCAATACGATCTGCTATGACGTCAGCTGGTCCGACAAGATCTATTGCGACTTTGTGCCCAGCTGGAACGGCTACTTTTATGTCACTGTCCAGAACAACGGCGGTTCCCGCAACAGCTATTACCTGATGACCAATTGAGCATCGCAGCCCGCTTTGGAGGGAATATCTGAGCACAGAGGAGGACCAAGGCCCTCCTCTGACAAACCGGTGCAATTCGATTAAAGTTTGGCTTCTTCCTGGTCCAAATACTCAAGAAGCGTCTGGTCCAGACAATCCGCCAACAGAACGGCGTCTTCCGTCACGGGTTCTCGGCGATCACCTTCTCCAGCCAAGGCAGGAAATTCGACACCCGCGTATAGGCTGAAAACAACGCCGTTTCCTCACAGCCCTCGCCATTGGCTGCCGTCAGCCCCCAGCTGACCACACCGGCCTGCACATAGCCGCCGTCCTCCAGCGCCACCACCAAAGGCCCGCCGCTGTCGCCGGAACAGGCTGTTTTGCCGCCCTCAAAGCTGCCGGAGCACAGCATGTTTTCACTCATCGGGGCCGGGGCTTTGGCAATCAGGGCCTCCCACATCGCATAGGCCTCGGTCTCATTGATGGACAGGACCTCGGTGGCATAAGCAAACCCTTCGGCAGCGGTTTCAGCGCGGGCTTCCAACAGGGTCCGGTTGCACAAATCCCTGTCCATCATCTGGATTTCGGTTTGATGCAGGGATTCGGGATGCACACCGCCTGCGATCAGCCCCCAGCCTGTGACCATGGTCACGGTGCCGGGCTGATCCAACTGATCGCCAAATGCGGCATCTGGCACCTGAATGGTAGCATAGGGCACCTGCGGGGCACGGGTCAGCTTGATCAGGGCGATGTCATGGTCAAAGGCGGTGCCAAGGTAATCGGGATGCCGAAACACGCCTGCCACATCCACCAGTTCCCCCTGACCGGACGCAAGCGTATTGGAACCCACAAATACCGACAGCGCGGCAGGGGCAAGATCGGCCCAATCCCCGGCATCGTCCTGCATATGGACACAATGCGCGGCCGTCAGCACCCATCTGTCCAGCACCAACGTCCCGCCGCAGAATTGCCCCTCCGGTCCAAGCGGCGCGCCGTTCATCATCAGCGCCACTTGCCAAGGCCAGGCACCCTCGGCCGCCAATTGCCCGCCGATCACCTTGCCACCCTCCACCGCCTTGGCCGCAAAAGCCGCCTTCGCACCGCTTTTCGCCCAAGCATAGGGCGAGGGCAGTTTCCGGGTGAAATCCGGCGTTTCGGCCACCGCCACTCCTGACCCGGCCACCAGCAAAACCATCACTCTCAGCATCGCATTCTCCTAACCACGGGGCAGCACCCGCACGGTCTGCCGGATCATCATCATTGCGGGCGGCTTGCTGGAAAACCCGCGCATCACAGCGTCACCGCGCATCCTGTCTTCAAACCAGCCTTCCACCGGGGCCGACGCCCCCGCAAACGCCCGCCCCATCGCCGGGTCAGCCAGCCGCGTCAGGTCAACCCGGTCGGCATCCGGATCAACGGGAACCGCCAGCAGGATCACCTCGTCCATCCCGACCGAGCCTGGGTCAATCTGCATGCCGGCCCGGGCGCTTTCACCGGAAGCCAGCCGGTTGGACAGGCCCCGGCGCGGCCAAACCCCCGACACCGAGAAGTCCGCACCAAAGTACAGCACCGAAACGTCCAGATCCTTGCCCGAACTGTTGCGAAGGCGAAGCCACAGCTGATCACAGGGCTGCACCCCCGCGCCCGGATCAACGGCTTCGGCGGCGGCTGCCACACCGCAATCCTGACCCTGAACCGTTGCTGCCTTGCGTTGCCATGCCACTTCCAGCGCGGGCTTGCCGGTCAGGCTGCGCCCCGCCACAGCCGCGAAAAGTTGCCGCAGGCGCAGTGCATGGGCCGCCGCCTCCAGCACCCGCGCCAGGGCCTGCGCATGGGTTTCGCCCGGCTCCGGCACCACGCGCGGGCTGGACCCCGCACCATAGGGATCCAACACGCCATCCGCCCCGGTCAAAGCCAAATCGCCCCCGGTCAACACTGGCACCAGATCGCCGCCAGCCTCTCCCGGCCCCAAAACGCGCAGCCAAGCGGCATGATCGCCCGGCTTTGCCACCACCGCTGCGGCCAATCGCAACGGCACCGCCGGGGCCGGAGCCGTCACCTCGATCCACTGCGCCGCCGCTGGCACTGCCCCTTGCACCCGCGCCTCCCGCGCCGAAACCGCGCCCAACTGCGTAGCCCCCAAGGCATTGCCACCCGCGGGCTGTGCATAAAACGCCACCTCGGCCCCTTCGGCCAGCCCCTGCAAAAGTCCGGCCTGCACGACCCCGCCCGTCAGCGCAAACCGCTGTGGCCCCACCTGCCCAAACAGCACCTGCCCGAACACCGCCGCCTGCAACAACGGCCCCTCGCCACCCGGTTGCTGCGGCACCGGGCCTTGCAGCATGGCCGTCGACGTCGCGGTCAGAACCTGCGCCCAAGACGCGCCGGGGGCTGTGCGCAGCACCTCGGCCAAGGCCAAAGTGAACGCCCCATGCCACAAGCCATCCGTGCCAACCGGCACCTCAAACGAGCGCTGATCCGACTGTGACGAGTAAAGGAACACGAAATCCCCGCTCAACTCTGGCCCCGCAAGTCCCGACACAGCCTCGCCCGGAATGCCCAAGGCTTCGGCTCCCAAGCCCCGCGCCACCCCCACCCCGCCCGCGGCCCGAAAGCCGGTGTCGGAATGGCAGGCGTCGATCAGCCCCACCACCTGCACCCCGCGCGACAAAAGGCCCTGCGCCCAGACCTGCAATTCGTCATCCAGAATCGCATTCTCAACCGCGCCGATGCTGCCCTTCCAGCCCGCCGCGTCCGAGGGCAGCAGGATTTCATCCCAACCACCGCCCTCATCGCCACTGGCATCCGGGGCCTGCCCGCCATGGCCCGAGAAGTAGAACACCACCGTATCGCCCGGCCCCGACCGCGCTGCCACAGCGTCCAAGGCCGCCATGATCCCGGCGCGGTCTGGCTGTGCCGCACCCGACGCCAAGGTCACGATCTGCGACGCGGCCACCCCGCGTGCCATCAGGACTTCGGCCACAAGACCCACATCCGCGCCCGGCCCTTTCAGATCGGCGTCCAGCAGAAGGTAATCCGACACGCCGACCAGAACCGCGCGCACTTCGGCCTGCACCGGCCCCCAAAAGCCCGCAGCCACCAGCAAAAAGGGCAATATCCCGCGCATCATCCCTCCATGATATCCCCAAGCCCGGACAGAGCAAGTCGCGCAGCCCAGATGACCGCGTTTGTCATCCTTGTGCCCAAATCTTTTCAGGGCAGTCCTGAACCATCGGTCCAAAACGATGCCGACGCGCCGCGCACCGGGGCAAGCCATCCCGGTTTGCCCCAAAGGGTCGCCCGTTCAGTTCCCCACGGGTGCGATCCGCCGCCCACCCGCCGCGATCCCCCGCGCGATGCGGGCATCAACGTCATTGCCCTCCAAAGACGCGAGGAACCCGTTGAACTCGGGCGTGGCCTTGGTCGCCAAGCGCCCGGCCTCAATCACCAGATCAACTTCGCTGGTTTTCAACTTCAACCGGGTCGGCACTTTGTTCAACTCGGCCCGCATGCCCGGCGACACGCCCTCAAAACTGGCCTGCCCGATGAACATCTTCAGATCGCTGCAATCCCAACCGTCCAAAGACCCCCGCAACCGCCGCACCTCGGACGGTGCCAAAGCACAGCGCCATTCCACCAGTTCCGCCTCCCACAGCCGCAATTCGCCGCGCATGGCGTCATAGCCGGACCGGGTCGCCGCAGACATCGACGCGGTGGCGATGGACATGCCAAGACCAATCCCCCCCGGCCCCTGTATTTTCTGCGTCCAGTTGTAATCCGCCTCCACCCCGGCATTGGCGACCAGAAACAGCATCCGCTTCATGCGCACGGCCTCTTCCGGCGTCATCGGCGCATAGGGGGCCTGCGCCCGCGCCCGTTCCACCGCCAGACCCGTGGTGCCGAAGTTGTCGGTGATGCCGCCATCCAGCAGCTTGACGAACTTCACCTCATCGGGGTTGCCATAGCTTTCCAGCGCCCGCGCCTGCGCCTTCATCGCCGCCGTCGCCTCGGGGTTGTTGCGCGCGGCGGTCAGCCAGTCGGGCTCGGCATAATCGCATTTGCCCTGATGCGCCTGCAACACCACCGGACTGAACACCAAGGGAAATGCCGCCGAGGCCGCAACCGCCTCGGACACCGGCATTTTCGACAGATCGGAACATAGGGCATCAAAGGTTTCAGGCGAAAACAGGAAGGGCGTGTTGTTCGCCATATCCGTCGCGTTGATCCAGGTCTTGATCTTGGACCGCGCCCGCAGATCGGCAAAGGTCGCCTTCTTGAACAGCACCTCATCCAGATAGCGGGCAAAGGTGTTGCGCCCATTGGCCCCGCCCGACAGGCCCTTGACGATGGTCAAAGGGTTCAGCGCCGAATTGGCCATGTATTTCTCGGCATTGGTGATCAGGTAAGTCTCGCGGTACCCGTCCAGGCCCCGCGGCCCCCAAAGCCCGAACTGCGCCGCCGTCACCGAGCCGCCCGACACCCCCGACACCAGCCGCACATTGTCGAGCAAGCCGTCCTTGGTCCCCGTCAGCGCGCCTTGCGCCCGCAACTCTTCCAGCATGCCATAGGCAAAGGCGCTGGCCCGCATGCCGCCGCCCGAAAACGCCAGTCCGACATAGACCTCACCCGAACCGATGCTTTCTGACGTCACCTCGACCAGACTGGCATTCGCGCCCTGCAACGGCTGGTTGATCGGTTTGTTCCACGCCGCACAACTGGCCAGAAGGGTCAGGCAGAACATCAGCTTCTTCATGGAATCAGGCCTGCCATTAGGGGTCTGGCGACAGCTTAGGCCAGCCGATTTCCAGCACAAACCCCCTTTCGACCGCAGGCAGGCCAAGTTTCGCGCCGTGACGCGCCGCGATCGCCCGTACCAAAGCCAGACCAAGGCCGTGGCCCTTGATGCCCCGGCCCTTGTCCCGATCCGCCCGCACAAAGCGTTCGAACGCCTCGTCCTTCATCTCTGCAGGCAGCCCCGGCCCGGTATCGGCCACGCGCAGCAGATGCTGGCCGGGGGTTTCGGCCAAAGTCAGGGTCAGGACATCCCCCGCCGCGCAATACTTGATCGCATTGTCCAACAGGTTCACCAGCATTTGCGCGATCAGATTGCGGTCGCCCAGCACCCGCAAACCGGGGGCCAGGTCCAGCCGACACAGCAGCCCCTGATCCTCGGCCACAGGTTCATAAAGCGCCCAAACCTCGCCCGCCACCGCCGACAGATCAACAGGCACCAGACCACCGCCGGAGCCCTGATCGGCTTCTGCCCGCGAAATATCCAGCAGCGAATCAAACACCCGGATCGCCGCCCGCATTTCACCCTTCAACTCGGCGGCCAGTTCCGGCTGGCCTTCGATCCGCGCCAGTTTCTGCGCCATCCGATTCAGGGGCGTGCGCAATTCATGCGCGATCGTGTCCGAAAGCCGATGCGTGGCGCGGTTCAGGTTTTCGATCCGGTCCAGCATGCCATGGACATGGGTTTCCAGCAGCCCGAACTCATCAGAGGCACGCGGCCCCGGCAGCCGCGCAGCCAGATCGCCCGCCGCCACCCTGTCGGCCAGCGCATTCACCCGGCCAATCCGCGCCATCACCGACCGCGCGGCAAGGCCGCCGACAACCGCACCCGCCAGCAACAGCGCCACAGCCAGCGCCGCCA
>JBIHZO010000497.1:0-2791 GCA_044231405.1 Cypionkella sp.
TGCCCCTTCAATGGCGAGATCGACGGGCTCCGGCGCTTCCGCCTCGACCCAATCGCAAAGGCCACCCAGCGTGCGATCAGCGGTGAGCACCGCGCCGATATCTGCGGTCAGCGCATCGAACAGGGCGTCGCGCCCGCTGCCCGCTTGGATCACCACCTCCAGTTCGGCCCGATGCTCATAGAAATAGGTCAGCGGCGACAGCGTGACCTCCGGCTCACCCGGCTTGCCATCTCGGAGGATGATCAGCCCCGTGCCCGGGATGCGTTCGGGCAACACCTCACCGCGCAGAACAGGGGCTGCAAGAGTTTGCAGCCGCGCGTGCAAGGCGGCGAGGATGGTTTCGCGTTTGCTGGGCATGGGTTGTTCCTGCCGCCGACAGTGTCAGGCGGGTCAATTAACCGGTTCTTGCGGCCGGTAAAGGTGGCTGTTCAGTTTCCGCGACTGGCGAGTGCTGCAAGTTTTCCCGGCAGATCGGCGCGGCTGTGCAAGAAGTCCACGACGATCACCTGCGCGGCGTCCGCGATGAACACAACGAAGTGCTGGCCGCATCGCGCGAACCGCAGGTCTTCTGCCAAGTCTGGCTCGATCAACTGTCGACAGCCCTGCGTCATCGCCGTCCCGGACGCGATTTCACGGCAGCGGGCTATCAAATCTTCTTCGTAGGCGGCCGCTTGCCTCGGACCAAACGTCTTAAAGGTCCAAAGGGCGATTTCAAAAAGCGAGGCTTCGGCCTGTTTGGTCAGGCGCCACGGGCGCGTCATCAACGGGCTGTTCGTGCCGCAGCAAAAGCACGGCGCACAGCGTCCTCGCCGCTGCCGTCGGCCAGTTGCCCGGCGCGGGCCTGGTCGATCCCGGCCGAGATCCGGTCACGCAGCGCCCCAAGTTCTGATTCTTCTCGTTCCAGCAGGCGCAGCCCTGCCCGCAAGGCTTCGCTGGCGTTTTGATAGCGGCCGGAACTGACCAGCCGGTCGACGAGATCAGACTGGCTGTCAGTCAGGACGACGTTTCTGGTTGCCATGGCGCGCTCCTTCATCTTCATTGGCAATATGTGCCAATGATGGCGTTTTGTCTACCAAAACGTCAGAGATGATCCTCGATCCAGTTGCGCACGATACTGCCCGGAATGGCGGCCTGCACGCGTTCGGCATCGCGTGCCAGATTGAGCCTTTTCGGCAGCTTCACCTGTGGCACCAGCAGGAAAATCGGCGCGGTCACGACGCCGCGGCCAGTTTTCGACCGTGATGCTACCGCCCGCCCCTTGGTGTTCAGCCGCCCCTCCGCCACCAGCAGGCTTGGGCCCCGGCGGCGATAGATGAACCGCAGGCGCAAGCCCGTCCGGCGTTCCCATTCGCCGGGGGTGATCTTCCCGCCGCGCGTGGATTTGCCCGCCGCTGGCGTGGGGATCGCCAGCCAGAATCCGTTCTTCGACCGGATCAGCGGGCCGGTGTCATGCGCACCGATGATCACCGGGGCGTTTGACCAGACCAGCGCGGCCGCGTTCAGGCTTTCGCCGGATTTCGGGAAGCTAGCTGAGCGGATTGAGTTGGCGAGGCGTGTGCCGAGCCCCGCGCCGATAATCTGGGTGCGCCAAGCAGATTTCAGGCTGGTGCCAGCCTCGCGCATGGCAGCGGTCACGGCGCGTTCCCCCGCCGCGACCTCGGCCGCCATCAGGGCAACGATGTCGGGATCGGTGGCGAGCTTAAGTTTCATGCGGGCCTCAGGTCGACGGTCCACACCAGCCGTTGGCGGTCACGGACCGGCTCTCCTTGGATCAGGAAGGCTTCGCCGTCGATCTCGATCCGGTCGCCGGGGCGCGGGCTCGGCACCTCGGCCACGCGCAGGTCGATGCGCGTGGTTTCCGACCAGAGCCGTGCATCACCGAATTCGCTGACGGCATCCGCGCGCCGGGCGACGGCGTGCACCAGAACAGGTGCGCCGCCATCGGATGTGTAAATTGCCTCCACGCCAATGTTCGGATCGGCGAAGAGCATCTCGATGGAAGCGTCAAAGGCGTTCATCACGTCCGCCGCGCCGAACGCAGCACCTGCGGGCGGGTGCAGATCGGCAGCGGATTGCTTTCGATCTCGAGGCGGACCCATTCGTCGCGGTCACGGTCGGGGATCATACGGGCGTAGAGCGGCTGGCCTAGCGTGTTCACCGTCTCGAACGTGTCGGCGGGAGCGTGGTAGATCTCGAATAGCCCGTCGACGGCTTCGGGGTAGAATACCGCCTTGTCTGTCGCGACACCAAAGCCCGCCCCGCCGCGGTAGCGGCGGAAGGTGATGCCGCCGAAGCTGACCTCGTCGGCGATACGCGACCGCAGATCGGCGGCGGCTGCGGTGTTCAGGTAGGTCTCGCGCACCTCCTTGTGCGCAACCAGATCAGCGAAGAAGGCCGAGCCGCATTCGGCACGCAGCGCGATGGCACCCGTGGCAAGGCCGCCCATCGTATCCTCGACGCTTTCGATCAGCGCCTGGCAGCGCTTGCGCAGGGCACCAGAGGCCGGAGTGGCGTTGTCGAGGTCAAAGTCCACCTCGGTGGCCGGGGTGATGCCGAATTCGGTGAAATAGTTTACCACGGTCGCGCCATCGCGCGGGTCTTTCACCAGCCCCTGAATGCCGTTGAAGAGGTGGTATTCGAAGGTGGTTTCGGCGTCGTTGCGCAGGCGGCCAAGCTTGCGGGCGACTTCGGCCTGCACCTGCTGGGTGGCTGACTCGGACCCGAAGTCGCGGACCTGCTGGATTTCCGAGGCCCAGATCACGTCCTGCTTCTTGAACTGGCGGCAGACGAA
>JBIHZO010000499.1:0-2788 GCA_044231405.1 Cypionkella sp.
CTTCCAGTCTGAGTGACCGCGCGGCAGAACTGGCCGCCGCCAACAGCTCTGTGCCGGTCCAGGTTTTGCTTGCGATCACCCGCGTGGAAACGGGTCGGCGCAGCGATGGGCAGATGAAACCTTGGCCTTGGGCGATCAATCTGGCGGGCGAGGGGTACTGGTTTTCTGATGCAGATGAAGCGATGGCCTTCGCAACCGATCAGCTCTCGCAGGGTGTTGAGAATTTTGATGTCGGGTGTTTTCAGATCAATCTGCACTGGCATGGGACCAAATTCGAGTCGCTGGAACAGGTCATGGACCCTGCGGCAAATGCCAACTATGCCGCAGAGTATCTGACGGATCTGCACGCCTCACGAGGCAGTTGGCCCGAAGCGGTTGCGGCCTATCACTCGCGATCGCCCAAGAGGGCTGCAGCCTACCTGCAAAAGGTTGAAGCCGTTCTGACTGATCTGGGCAGCATCAACCAACCCACAACCCCAATTCATGCAGTCATTGAGCCGCGCGAGAATCGCTTTCCGTTATTGCGCAAGGGGGGTGCAAGCAGCGGCGCATCCTTGGTGCCGCGCCTCGATCGGTCAACACAATTGATTGGGGTACAATAACATGCCTGATCTGAAACTCACCGCCGCTGCGGTCTTTCAGCCAACCATTTTGTTGGCGTTGGCGTTGATGGCCGTCATCGTCATGATGGTTTTACCTATGCCCGCCTGGGCATTGGATCTTGGGCTCGCTTTGTCATTTGCCCTCGCCATCCTGATGTTGACAGTGACGTTGTTCATCGAGCGCCCGCTTGATTTTTCAGCCTTTCCAACCATCCTGCTCGCATCACTTATGTTGCGGCTGTCACTCAATATTTCGTCGACAAAACTGATTATTGGTGAAGGCCACACCGGCACCGATGCCGCGGGTCATGTGATTCAGGGGTTTGCGGAATTCATCATGGGCGGCAATCTGCTATTGGGCGTGGTTATCTTTTGTGTGCTGCTGATCGTGAACTTCGTGGTGATCACCAAAGGTGCCGGACGTATGGCCGAAGTGGGTGCGCGGTTTGCTTTGGACGGCATGCCCGGCAAACAACTGGCGATCGACGCAGATATGGCCGCCGGAGCAATCGACCATGCCGAGGCCAAGCGGCGGCGCGAGATGGAACTGGCCGAGACAACATTCTTCGGTTCACTCGATGGCGCGTCCAAATTTGTCAAAGGTGACGCGGTTGCCGGGTTGCTGATCACGGGGCTCAATATGGTCATGGGGCTGATCGTGGGCGTTGTGGTTCATGGAATGCCTATGGGTCAAGCCTTTGAAACCTATGCGATTCTGACTGTGGGTGATGGCTTGGTCAGCCAAATCCCGGCCGTTATCATTTCGGTTGCCGCGGCTTTGCTATTGTCGCGTGGCGGCGGCAAGGGTGCTGCGGACGTGTCATTTTTTGCCCAATTGGGGCGCTATCCCGGGGCGTTGGGGACGGTTGCCGTCTTGATGTCGCTGTTTGCTCTGGTGCCCGGCATGCCCTTTGTGCCGTTCATTCTGGCCGGGGCCGGTCTGGGCTGGCTGTCATGGCGGATGATCAAGCAGAACCGCGTCGCTGCCATCGCTGCCCTGCCCGAACCAGAAGCGCCTCGTAAAAAGCAAATGGGAGATGTTCTGGATTTCGACGAAATTCACATCGAGTTCGCGCCAAATCTTGTGGGCATGGTTCTGGACCCGGCCACTGGACTCGATGTGCGCATCGCCAATATGCGCAGTCATGTCGCTTCGGTTTATGGATTGATTCTGCCTGAAATGCGCTTGACCGATGAGGCCAGCCTTCTCCCTGGAACCTATCGCATTCGTCTGCAGGGGGTGGAGCGGGTGCGAGACCGACTGGTGCCGGACCGCGTTCTGGCACTTTTGGCTAATGGCATCGTGGCTCCGGAGGGTCATGACGTGCGTGAACCGGTTTATGGCGCACCGGCCCGCTGGATTCGTCCGGACCATCAAGAGGACGCCGCATTGGTGGGTCTGACGGTTGTTTCCCCGGCTGAGGTTTTGGCCACACACCTGCTTGAAGTCATCCGTGGCAACTTGGCGCGACTGCTGTCTTTGCGCGGCTTGCGCAGGCTGCTGGAGGAATTCACCAATCTGTCTGACCCTGTCCGCGCCGAATCCAATCGCCGTTTGTTGGATGAACTGGTGCCGGAGAAAGTGCCTGTCGATTTGCTGCTGACAGTTTTGCGTCTGCTGTTGGAAGAGCGTGTTTCAATACGTAACCTGCCCCTGATCCTGGAGGCCATTGCCGAGGCGCGGTCCTTGGGTGCTCCCGAGGCAGTTTGTGAGCATGTGCGCCAGCGACTTGGGTTTCAATTGATGGCAGAGCTAAAGCGCGAAGATGGCACCATCCCGTTGATCCAATTGTCGCCAGAATGGGAGAAGACCTTTGCCCAATATCAGATCGAAGGTGAGCGCGGCCTGCGCGACGTGGCGCTGCCGCCAGATCAGTTCAGTCGACTGGCCAACGCCATTGCTGAACGTCTGAACAGGGCCGCTGAAACCGGCACTTATCCGGCACTGGTCACATCGACCCTGCGGCGTCGGTTCCTGCGCACAGTTTTGGGGGCAAAAGGGTTGTCAGCTCCAGTTTTGTCCTACGAAGAGATCGGTCTTGAAGCCCGCCCGGCTATGGTGGGTGTGGTGCCCGCATGACGGATATCGGCCCGCTGCTTACCCAGCTTTCCGACATGGGTGCCGATATGTTGTGGGTGGCTTTGCTTGTCTTTCTACGGGTAGGCGCGGCGATGGCCTCATTGCC
>JBIHZO010000498.1:0-2788 GCA_044231405.1 Cypionkella sp.
CAACGAATATCCACCTCGGCAGATGGTTCGGTAAAGGGGAAGTGAGAGGCGCGGAACCGCAGTTCGACTGACGGCACTTCGAAAAACGCCCGGCAGAATTCTTCCAACACCCATTTCAGGTTTGCCATGCTGATGTCACGGTCAATCGCCAGACCCTCGACCTGATGGAACATTGGGGTGTGGGTCTGGTCCATATCCATGCGGTAGACGCGACCGGGGGCGATCACGCGGATGGGCGCGCCTTGTTCGGTCATGGCGCGGATCTGCACCGGGCTGGTGTGGGTGCGCAGCACATGCGGCGGGCGGTCATCGCCCTCGGCACGGTTCATGAAGAACGTGTCATGTTCCTGCCGCGCCGGGTGTTCTGGCGGGATGTTCAACGCGTCAAAATTATACCAATCGGATTCGACCTGCGGCCCTTCGGCAACTGCAAAGCCCATGTCGGCGAAAATCGCGGTCAGTTCTTCCATCACCTGGCTGACCGGGTGAATGGTGCCCTGACGACGCGGACGCGCGGGCATCGTTACGTCCAGCCATTCCGAGCGCAGACGCTCGTTCAACGCGGCATCGCCCAAAGCCGCTTTCTTGGCGCGCAAAGCGGCGTCGATTTCGTCCTTCAGCACGTTCAGCATGGCGCCCATGACCTTGCGCTGATCCGGTTCCATCTTGCCCAAACCGGCCATCAGGACGGAAATTTCGCCCTTCTTGCCCAAAGCCGCCACGCGCAGATCTTCAAGGGCGGCCTCGTCGCCCACATTGGCAACAGCGGTCAGATATTTGGCCTTCAACGTGTCAGCGGCGTCCATGGCACTCTCCGGTATTCCTGCGGGTTTCGTGCTAGCGGGCAAGGGTTGGATTTGCAAGCGGGACCGCCAAAAGAAAAAGCCCCGCCGCGAAGGGCAGGGCTTTTCCTGAATTGTCAGTAGGCTTACGCCAGTGCTGCCTTGGCCTGCGCTGCGATGGCGTTGAACGCCTCTGGCTCATGGACGGCCAGATCGGCCAGAACCTTGCGGTCCACTTCGATCCCGGCCAGGTTCAGGCCGTTGATGAAGCGCGAGTAGGTGAACTCGATATCGAACAGACGCACGGCGGCGTTGATCCGCTGGATCCACAGGGCGCGGAAGTTGCGCTTGCGGGTCTTACGGTCGCGCGTTGCATATTGCTGGGCCTTGTCAACGGCCTGAGTTGCTGTGCGGAAGTTCGTGGAGCGGGCGGCGTAATAGCCAGCCGCCTTCTTGATCACCTTGCGGTGACGGGCGTGCGTAACAACGCCGGATTTAACGCGGGACATCGGTTGCTCTCCTTACCGGTCGTAGGGCATGTATTTCTTGACGATCTTCGCGTCGGACGGGTTCAGCAACATGGTGCCGGACGCGTCACGAATGAATTTCGTCGTGCGTTTGATCATGCCGTGGCGTTTGCCGGCGACGCCGGCTTTCACCCGACCGGAGGCCGTGAAGCTGAAACGCTTCTTCGCCGCCGACTTGGTCTTCATCTTGGGCATTTCCATCTCCATGGTTTCAGGCGGTGCTTGGCATGCCACGTTGGCCAGCACTGCGGGGTATTCGAGAGGCCCCTATAGGGTGCCTTCGGCAAAGGTGCAAGGGGTGTGTGCGGTCAGTTCAGGTAACTGCCGATGACCTGCACAAACACATGCGGGATTTCGGCAAAGGTGTAACCTCCAGGTTTCTGTGTCAGCGCCATCACCAGCAGAATGCCACCGATCAACAGCAAAAACGCCCCAGCACGGGGCGCACGGCTTTCTGAAAAGGCGGCAAGCAGGGATGGCAGTGACAGGGCACAGATGACGATCCCAATAACAAGCATCAGATCCGTATTCATACCCGGTCACTCCACCATCAAAGACCCTGATTATTCAGGATCGACGCGGGAAATCAACCGCTCATCGCAAGGCGCCACCCGCAGGATGTTCGTGGTGCCCTTGACGTTGAATGGCACGCCAGCGGTCAGCACGATCATGTCTTCGGGGCCAGCAAAACCACCTTCGCGGGCGGCCTGTACAGCCGCCAGCACAGCGCCCTTGAAGCGTTCCTGCGGTTCGGTGATCACAGAATGCGCGCCCCAGATCAGGCAGGTGCGACGCGCGGTGGACATCAGGGGCGTCAGAGCGATGATAGGGCAGGCAGGCCGTTCGCGCGCCACGAGATTCACCGTTGTGCCCGATTGCGAAAAGCAGGCGATGGCCTTGATGTTGGTTGCCTCGGCGATTTCGCGTGCGGCGGCCACGATGCCGTCAGCGATGGTTTCGCGGCGGATCACACGGGATGCCTCGATCACCTGACGGTAGGTTGGGTCCTTTTCCACCGACAGGGCCACGTTGTTCATCGTGGTCACGGCTTCGATAGGGTATTTGCCGGCGGCCGATTCGGCAGACAGCATCACCGCATCCGCGCCCTCATAAATCGCGGTCGCAACGTCGGACACTTCGGCGCGGGTTGGAACCGGCGATTCGATCATCGATTCCAGCATTTGTGTCGCCACGATCACCGGCTTGGCGGCAGCCCGCGCGCCGCGCACCAGACGTTTCTGGATCGGTGGCACGGAGGTTACCGGCAGTTCCACGCCCAGATCGCCACGCGCGACCATGATGCCATCGGACACCGCAAGAATGGCGTCATAAGCCTTCACGGCTGCGGGCTTTTCGATCTTTGACATGATCGCCGCGCGGCCTTTGGCAAGGTGGCGGGCCTCGATCACGTCTTCGGGGCGTTGCACGAAGGACAGAGCCAGCCAATCGACACCCAATTCGCAGGCAAATTCCAAATCG
>JBIHZO010000500.1:0-2786 GCA_044231405.1 Cypionkella sp.
CGCAACGCATGGTCGCCATCATCGCGCCACGCCGGCTGCCCGCCGACATGATGGTGCGGCACATCGCATCCCAGACATCCATGAAAGACAACGGCCCGGAGGCGTCGGCGGCCACACCCTTCACTTCAGCCCCGCGCGGCCGGATGGTGCTGAAATCGTAGCCGATTCCCCCGCCCTGCTGCATGGTCAACGCGGCCTCTTTCAGCCCGTCAAAGATGCCGCCCATGTTGTCTGGCACGGTGCCCATGACGAAGCAGTTGAACAGTGTGACCGACCGACCGGTGCCAGCACCCGCGGTGATCCGCCCGGCTGGAAGGTATTTGAAATCCTCCAAGGCCTTGTAAAAGCGGTCTTCCCAAAGCTTTGGGTCGGCCTCCACTTCGGCCAGGGCGCGGGCAATCCGGCGCCAGCTGTCTTCAACCGAGGCATCAATTGCAGTGCCATCGGCGGCCTTCAGCCGGTACTTCATGTCCCAGATTTGCTCGGCAATGGGAGCGGCAAAGCGCGTCATGGGGCGTTCCTTCTTGTGGGGGGCAATTTGTAAGACGCGACAGATAGCTTCAACTGGCAGTACGGGCAAGCCTTGAGCCTACCAGATTTTGCCCTATTCTACAGCCCAGATCGGGGGACATATGGTCGCGCTGAATATCATCAAACTGTGCGTGGGTGCAGAATCGGTCGAAGATCTGACGGATTGGCACCGCGCCCATGCCCATGTCTGGGCACCCGGCACCACCGAACACGTCACCCGCATGTCGCCGAAACGACAGGCGGAACTGCTGGACGGCGGTTCGCTCTATTGGGTGATCAAAGGAGCGATCCAGGCCCGGCAGCGTTTGCTGAGGCTGGAAGAGCGCCGCGGGTCCGACGGCATCGCCCGCTGTGCGCTGGTGCTGGATGCAGAAGTGATCCGCACCGAATCCGCCCTGCGCCGCCCCTTCCAAGGCTGGCGCTACCTTGACCCTGCAGAATCGCCACGTGATCTGCCCAAGGGCCGGGTCGCGGATGATGCGCTCCCCCCGGAACTGGCGCGGGCCTTGGCGGAAATCGGGCTGCGCTGACCGCCGGGCTTGATGGCGGTTTTCAGCCTGTGCACCCATTTGATCAAAGGATATGCGGCCGAACCCCCATCCGCCCTTCCCTTCCCCCCCAAACCGGGTGACAAACCTGCATGTCTCAACGCCCGCTCTGGCTTGCCGCCGCCCCCGTGATCTTCCTGCTGCTGTGGTCGGCAGGCTTTGGCATCGCCAAACTGGGCCTGCAACATGCCGAACCACTGACCCTTCTGGCCCTGCGCTACTCTTGCGTGCTGGCGCTGCTGCTGCCGCTGGCCGCGATTTTCAAGCCGCCATTGCCGCAAACCCCGCGCGCCTGGGCGGACATCGCCATCACAGGCTTTCTGATTCAGGTCGTCTATTTCGGCCTTTGCTATGTCGCTTTCAAATCCGGCGTCTCGGCCGCCGGAGTGGCGATCATCGTCTGCCTGCAACCGATTCTTGTGGCGCTGGCGGCCCCCTATTTTGTCGGTGAAAGCCTAAGCCGCAAGGGCTGGATCGGGCTTGCCCTCGGCCTCGCCGGGGCCGCCGTGGTGATCACCTCGCGCGCGCAGGTGCAGGCGGAAAGTCCCGTCGGCATTGCGTTGGCCTTCGCAGCACTCTTGGGCATCACAGGCGGCACGCTTTACGAAAAACGCTTTGGCACCAGCCACCACCCCATCACCACGAACCTGATCCAATATGGTGTGGGCGCCGCCTTTACCCTGCCCGTTGCCTACCTGACCGAGGGCATGGCAGTGCGCTGGGACGCCGAATTCATCTGGGTGCTGGCCTATCTTGTCATTGGCAATTCGATCCTTGCCATCAGCCTGTTGCTGGCGATGATCCGCGCCGGAGAGGTCGCCCGCGTTTCGGCGCTGTTCTACCTTGTGCCCGCGCTGTCGGCGCTGTTTGCCTGGCCGCTGTTGGGAGAGGCGATGCCGCCACTGGCATGGGTTGGAATGGCTTTGGCAGGGCTGGGCGTCGCCATGGTCAGCCGCAAGGGCTGATCACCACCCGCCGGCGTTGCCCGGTTTGATCTGCCCCGCGCCCTCTTCGCCGCCGTCCCCGAGCCAGACCACGCTTGCGCCAGACAGGGCCACGGAAAAGCAGGTTTCCGCCGCGTCGCCATAGTCAAAACACATCCGATCGCCCTTGATCGCCCATTTCCCGGTGTAATCGGCGGCACGGATGCTGCCGTCAGGCGCGTAAAACTCGGCATAGCCCCCCGAAGCCAGCATGTTCCCCGTCACCGTATTGCCGATCAGCGCGGCGCGAATGGCATCCGCAGACGCATGCGACTGCGCCATTGCGGGCAGGGCCATCAGCAGCAGGCACAAAGTACAACTCCGGATCATCGCGCACCTCTTTCGGTCTCGCGCAGGGTGATCCTATCGCCGGGCGGGGTCAAGGCGTCAGAGTCTGCCCGGAACTGCGATGCCCAGCTGGCTGGCCAGCGCCACCAAGGTCGCCCGGGCGACTGACCAATCGGCCCTGCGGCTGGCAAAAAGGGTGGCCTGGCTTTGATGTATCACGGAATCCGAAAGGATTTTCAGGTGGTTTGCCCGCAGGGTTTCGCCCGATGAGGTGATATCGGCGATCGCCTCGGCGGTGAGATTCTTGACCGTGCCTTCGGTGGCGCCCTGACTGTCCACCAGCTGATAGTCGGCCACGCCATTGGCGGTCAGAAATTCCTGCACAAGGCGGTGGTATTTCGTGGCGATCCGCAGCCGGAAGCCGTGCGTGGCCCGG
>JBIHZO010000106.1:0-9358 GCA_044231405.1 Cypionkella sp.
GACCTTGACGTGTCAAAGGCCATCGTCGCGGCGGTGCGTGCTTTGTCACCTGATCTGGCGATCCTTGCGATTTCGGGCACGGTGCTGGAACAGGTTGCCCGTGCGGCGCAGGGTCCGGTTTTCTCGGAAATCTTCGCCGATCGCGCTTATCAATCCAACGGCCAGCTGGTGCCCCGGAGCCAGCCCGGCGCGGTGATCCATGATGCCGAAGCCGCCGCCACCCGCCTGCTGGCCTTCCTTGACTCGGGGTTGATGCCGGTGCTGAATGGCGACCCGATCCCGCTGGCCGCGCAGTCGATCTGCGTGCATGGCGACAATCCCAGTGCGGTGCAGATGGCGCAGTTGATCCGCGCGCGTCTGACGGCGGCGGGCCTCGGCCTTGCGCCTTTCCAGCGCTGACCGATGCCGCGCTTTCGCCCCGTTGCCGATCATGCGTTGCTGGTGGAATTTGCCGAGACGCTGTCGGATGCGGCCCACGCCGCGGTGCTGCACCTTGACGCCACCCTCAGCGCCCACCCCTGCATCGGAGTGGTTGAGGCGATCCCGGCTTTCCTCAACCTGCTGGTCGATTTTGACCCGCTGCAAACCGACCATGCGCGGGTTGAGGCCCATCTGCGCCGCCTTCTGAACCACCCGGAAGCCACCCGGAAAGCCCCGGGTCTGCAACAGGTTCTGGTCTGCTATGACGACGATCTGGCCCCCGATCTGGCCGAAGTTGCCCGCCAATCCGGCATGACCCCCGAGGCCGTCATCAACGCCCATCTTGCCGGAAATTACACCGTCGCCATGTACGGCTTTGCCCCCGGCTATGCCTATCTGGGCGGTGTTCCGGCCAAGATCCAACTGCCGCGCAAACCCGCGCCGGTGCGCGGCGTGGCGGCAGGCAGCGTGATCATCGCGGGGGCGCAATGCCTTGTGACCACCCTGACCATGCCCACAGGCTGGTGGATCATTGGCCGCTCGCCAACCCGGATTCTGACGGCTGACCCGGCACGCCCGTTCCTGTTTGACATCGGGGACCGCGTGCAATTCCGCCGCATCACCCGCGCTGAGTCTGAGGCCACACCATGACCGAGGCGGTGTTCCAAGTGGCCTTCGCCGGTCCGCTGGTATCCCTTCAGGACGCGGGGCGGTTCGGGATGATGCGGTTCGGCGTGCCCGCCTCTGGCCCGATGGACCGCCGCGCCTTTGCCATCGCCAACCGCGCTTTGGGCAATCCTGCCGGGGCCACGGGCCTTGAAATCTCGATGGGCGGGCTGACGCTCGACTGCCTCTCCGGCACCTGCAGCCTTGCCATCGCAGGCGGCGGGTTCATCGCGGAACACAACGGCGAAAAGCTGGGTTCCTGGGCCACCCTGCCAATCCGCGCGGGGCAACGCCTGACCATCCGGCCCGGCCCTTGGGGCAGCTGGACCTACCTCGCCTTCGCCGGGCAATTGGCCGCGACCGACTGGCTGGGCAGCGCCGCGACCCACATGCTTTCGGGATTGGGTGGCGGCAAGTTGACCGCCGGACAAGTGATCACGCTTGCCAACGCCACTGTGCAATCAGACGCCCCAATCGCCCTGCCCTGCCCGGTCTGGGCGCGGCCTCGCCAACAGTTGCACGTCACCCTTGGCCCGCAAGACCGCTATTTCAGCGCGCAAACGCTGTCCGATTTCCTGACCCAGCCCTTTTACACAACCTCGGCCTATGACCGCATGGGCATGCGCCTGCGCGGCCCTTCCCTTGCGCCCCAAGCCGCCCTCAGCATCCCGTCCGAAGCCATCCTGCGCGGGTCGGTGCAGGTTTCGGGCGATGGCGTGTCAACGGTGCTGCTGGCCGATCACCAAACCACCGGCGGCTATCCCAAGATTGCGACCGTGCTGTCGGATGATCTGGATGGCTTGGTGCAACTGCGCCCCAACGATGCCCTGCGGTTTCACGCGATTTCTGCAGAGCAGGCGGTGGCCCTTGCCCGCAGCCGCGCCAAATCGGTGCAGGCCTATATGGCCCGATTTCAGACCGACACCTCGGCCCTCAACACGTCACGCGACAAATCGGCCTTGGCTCCGGATTTCGAAACCGCGCCGCGCCGGAACACATAGAACTGATCGGCCAAACCATAGGCAAAATCGAAATACTGCTCGACCAGCACGATCGCCATATCGCCCTTGCCCTTCAGATATTCGATCACCCGGCCAATCTGCTGGATGATGTTGGGCTGAATGCCTTCGGTCGGCTCGTCCAGCAACAACACTTTCGGCCGCATGATCATGGCGCGGGCAATCGCCAATTGCTGCTGCTGTCCGCCCGAAAGATCACCGCCACGCCGCGCAGTCATGTCTTTCAAGACCGGGAACAGGTCATAAATGTCCTCCGGGATGCGATGGTCTGATTTCGGCAACAGCGCAAAGGCCGTCTCCATATTCTCCCGCACCGTCAGCAGCGGAAAGATCATCCGCCCCTGCGGCACCACTGCCAGGCCACGCTGCGCCATCTGCTGCGGGCGCAAACGGCCCAGGCTTTCGCCGCCCAGTTCCACAGACCCACCGGACCTAGGATGCACCCCCGCCAGCGCCTTTAGAAAGCTGGTCTTGCCGACACCATTGGTGCCCATGATGCAGGTGACTTCCCCCGCGCGGGCGACAAAATCAATGCCATGCAGGATTTGCGATCCGCCATAATGCAGCGTCAGCCCTTGGGTTCTGATCATCATCCCCGCCCCAGATAGACGTCGATGACGTCCTTGTTTTTTGTCACATGGTCCAAAGACCCTTCGGCCAGAACGGCCCCTTCGTGCAGCACCGTCACCCGGCAGTTCAGGCGGCGCACGAAGTCCATATCATGTTCAACGACCACCACCGCGCGGGTTTTGGCAATCTCGACCAGCAGGTCTGTGGTCTTTTCGCGCTCCGCCAAGGTCATTCCGGCTGCGGGTTCATCCACCAGCAACAGACGCGGTTCCTGCGCCAGCAACATGGCGATCTCCAACCACTGCTTTTGGCCATGGCTCAATTCGCCAGCCTTGCGCGGCAGATGCTCGGCCAGCCCCACCTGCGCCGCCAAAGCGTCAATCCGCACTTGATCCGCCGCGCGGCCCCGCCAGACCAGCACCCGCCATGGGCTGCGCGCCGCCTTCAAGGCCAGCGTCAGGTTTTCCATCACCGTTTGATCTTCAAACACCGTCGGACGCTGAAATTTGCGGCCCACCCCCACCCGCGCAATTTCGGCCTCGGTCAGTTTCAGCAGGGAAACAGACCGTTCTCCAAAAGTGACAGCCCCCGCATCAGGCCGGGTTTTTCCCGTCACAATATCCATAAAGGTGCTCTTGCCCGCCCCGTTCGGCCCGATGATCGCCCGCAACTCGGCTGTGTCGATGGAAAAGGTCAGATTGTTGATGGCGCGAAAGCCGTCAAAGCTGACAGAAACGCCCGAGACTTCAAGAAGCGCGGTCATTTCACCGCCTCCCGTTCCTGCAATGATCCATCATCCGGCCCCAATGCTGCGCCCTTGCGGTCCGGGGCCACCAGCCCTGCCAGCCGATCGAACACCCCAGCAATGCCCTTGGGCGCAGCCAGCGTCACCGCCACAAACGACAGCCCCAGCAGCACCTGCCACCAGTCCACCCAATGCAGCGTCCCAAAGCCCAAGGGGATCGACGGCGCGCGGCCCCCGGTGAACCAACTCGACAACAGCGACACCACCGCCGCCCCGATCACCGCGCCATAAAGCCGTCCCCGCCCGCCAATGGCGACCCAGACCGCCAGATAGATCGAAGCAATCGGCGCCAGTTCTGCCGGGTTGATGATCCCCGCCTGCGGGTAATACAACGCCCCCGCCAAAGCGACGATCACCGCCGTCAGGGTGAAGACGAACAGCTTGTACCCTTCCACCGAATAACCCAGAAACCGCACCCGCACCTCATCATCGCGAATGGCGCGGATGACGGAACCAAACTTGCCGCCGACCATCCAGGCCAGACCCAGATAGGCCAGACCAAGGGCAAAGGCCGAGGCCCAGAAGAACCACATCGACACGGCATCCTGATTGGCCGTCACTCCGGGCAGGTTTTGCAGGCCCGACAGCCCGTTGTTGCCGCGCAACCCGGAGTCGTTCTGAAACAGATAAAGTGCCAGTGCCAAAGTCATCGCCTGGGTCAGGATGGACAGATAAACACCCGTCACCCGACTGCGGAACGCCAGCCATCCAAAGATCAGCGCCAACAATCCGGGCAGCGCAACCACCAGCGCCAATTGCAGCGGCAGGCTGAAGGCCGCGCCCCAGATCAGGGGCAATTCCGAAGCACCGACCACACCGAAAATCTGGGTGGCGATGCCTTGGCTGATCTCTTCCGCAGTGGCCGGCAAACCGCCGTTCATCAGCGACGCGACCACGATTTCCTCGGTCCGCGCGTACATCAGCCACATGCCGATCATATAGCCGCCCAAAGCGAAAAACGCCATGTGACCCAGCGACAGAATGCCAGCATAGCCCCAGACCAGATCCATGGCGAGCGCGGCAAGGCACAGGCACAGGGTCTTGCCGAGGGTCTTGATGAATGAGGTTGAAACGAAGCCCAACCCATAAGCCTCTGACGCCACGGTGATGAAGATTGTGAACAGTGCCAGTATGGCGATGAAGATCAGCAGCGACGGGGTGCGGATCAGGACAAATCGGGTCATGGTATTTCCCTTGCCAAAGGCCGGGGGCCAGCCCCCGGACCCCCGGGATATTTAGAGACAGATGAAACCGCTGGGGCGTACACCATCAATCTCCTGCCGCCCGGCCCTTGAGGGCAATGATGCCCCGGGGGCGGACTTGGATGAACAGGATGATGAACAGGATCATGTAGGTTTGCGCCGCCAAGGTGTTGGAGGGGTTCAGGAATTCGATCACCTTTTGCAATCCGCCGATCATCGTGGCCCCGGCCAGCGCCCCCCAGATATTGCCGACACCGCCGACCACCACCGTCATGAAGCTTTGCACGATATAGTCGGTACCAAGTTCGGACGTGACCTTGGCAAACAGGCCGATGGCGACGCCCGCAATGCCCGCAATGCCGGACCCCAAGCCAAAGGTCAGCATGTTGATGCGGTCGGGATTGATGCCCATGCTGGCGGCCATGGTCGGGTTTTGTGTCACCGCACGCACCTCCAGTCCCAGACGGGTGCGCTTCATCAGCCACAGGAAGAAGGCGAGGAAGACCAGTGCCAGCCCGAAGATCGCAATGCGGATATAGCTGATCGACACGACGTCATTCAGCACCCAAGCGCCATCCAGCCAGGCGGGTGACGTCAGCGGGCGGGCCTGCGTGCCGAAGACATTCTTCAGGATTTGCTGCAAGGCGATCGAGATACCGAAGGTCGCCAGCAGGGTTTCCAATGGGCGCTTGTACAGATGACGGATCACCAGCCGCTCCATCGCCACTCCGGCAGCGAAGGTGACGGCAAAGGCCAAGGGCAGCGCGATCAGGATCGAAGCGGTATAGTTCGGCACCCAAAGCTGCACAACGTATCCGGTATAAGCCCCCATCGTGATGAACTCGCCATGCGCCATGTTGATCACCCGCATCACACCAAAGGTGATCGCCAGACCAATGGCCGCCAGAAAATAGATCGAAGCCAGCGACAAGCCATCCAAGGCCAGATCAGCGGCCTGCATCGCACCCACTTTCACGCCTATCGCCGCCAGCGCGGTTTCGGCGGCATAGGTGACGGACGCGTCCGGCTCGGTGTAGACATCATAAAAACGATGCGCGGCAAGGACGGCCTGCGCCTCGTCATCCGTGGCGGCGGTGGGCACCGCGCCCGCCACTTCCAGCGCCGTGTAAGCGCGGTCGCGGGCGGTTTGCTGGTTCAGATCGGCGAGGGGAACGCCGCCCACAGCACCCTGTGCCAGATTGGCGATCAGCGCCGCACGTTGGGCATCGGCGGTCAGGCGGGCGGGGGCGAGGCCAGCGCTCACCAAGGCCTCATAGGCCTCTGCCTCTGGCAGATCGCGGCCGGGACTGACTTCGCGCGCCACGTTCAGACCGATGGGGTCGCCCACCATCGCCACCCGTTTTGTCACCAGAATCGGGTTCAGCGCCCCGCGCAGGTCAAGGCCCAGATCGGCGCCAAAGCTGTGGATCGCCGCCACGCGCGCGGCGGAGTCGGTGTCAAAACGCAGGGTCAGCAGGCGCTCCAGCCGTTGCTGTTGTGCTTTCAGGTCGGCGTCGGGCTCGGCGTCAATCGCGGCGCGCAAAGAGGCCAGAGCCTCGGCTTTCGGGTCTTTTGCGATGGACTCCAGTGCCGCCAGACGCTTGACCGGATCGGGGTCTGACAGGGTGAACTGCACAACGGCTGTGGCAATCATGCCGCGCACCCCGGCGTTCGGTTTCAATTCAATGATGTCGGATTTCGCGGCCTGCCCGGCATCAGCCCCGGCCAGGTCGCGCAAGGCGTAGCCGTCAACATCCGCTTCGATCAGGAAAAACACCCCGTCCGCCCTGCGGATGCCCAGCCCCTTCGCGCCCCAGGCCTGCAACACGGCGGCCGCCTGCGGATCACCACTGCCCGCCAGCGCGTCAATCACCGGGGCGATGGACTGGCGCGACGCCTTTTCCACCAGCCCCGCGTTGGCGGTCAGGATATCGGCAACCGTATCGGCGCGCAGCGGGGTGGAGCAAAGCAGCACCAGAAGGCAGGCCAGCATCAATCGCATCGGGATTCCGTTCGGGAAAGGGAAGGGCCACAAGGCCCCTCCGCCTGGATCGGATTTCTCCTGATCTGAATCAGATCGGGAGAAATCCAAGACAAGTACAGCCTCTGAAGCGTGCGCGTCCGGGTCAGTAGTTGGAGGTCAACTGCACGCAGGTTGCGGTTTCCGTGTTGTACATCCCACATTTCAGGTCTTTCCAATCGGCATCCAGCACCGCCGATTCCGGCAGAAAATCGGTCCAGGCATCCCCCGCGACGGGTTCGGTCTGGCTGATGATGTCGAACTGACCATCGGCGCGGATCTCGCCGATCAGCACCGGCTTGGTCAGGTGGTGATTGGCCAGCATTTCCGCCATACCGCCGGTCAGATTCGGGAATTTCTGGCCGATCATCGCATCGGAAACGGCGTCCACCGCCGTGGTGCCCGCCGCCGTGACCGCATTCACCCACATGTTGAAACCGATGTAATGCGCCTCCATCGGGTCATTGGTGACGCGCTTGTCATCCTTGATATAGGCCTTCCACGCCGCAATAAACGCTGCATTTTCAGGGGTTTCCGCCGACATGAAGTAGTTCCACGCCGCCAGATGCCCGGCCAGGTTGGTCGTATCGAGACCCGACAGCTCTTCCTCACCGACCGAGAACGCCACCACGGGCAGCGTGTCCGCCGTCACGCCCGCCGCCGCCAATTCCTTGTAAAAGCCGATGTTGGCATCGCCGTTGATGGTGGAAATCACACCGACTTTCTTGCCATCCGCGCCCAAAGCCACCACGTCGCTGACAATCTTGGACCAGTCGGAATGTCCGAACGGGGTGTAGTTGACGAAGATGTCTTCCTTCGCGATGCCCTTGGCGATCAGATAGGCTTCCAGAATGTTGTTGGTGGTGCGCGGATAGACGTAGTCGGTGCCCAACAGGGCAAACTTGGTCACCCCCAATTCGTTCAGGTAGTAATCCACCGCAGGAATGGCCTGCTGGTTCGGCGCTGCCCCGGTGTAGAACACGTTTTTCGACGATTCTTCACCCTCATATTGCACGGGGTAGAACAGCAGGCCGTTCAGCTCTTCGATCACCGGCAGCACCGACTTGCGGCTGACCGACGTCCAGCAGCCGAACATCACGTCCACCTTCGACACCGTCAGCAACTCGCGCGCCTTTTCGGCAAACAGCGGCCAGTCCGAGGCCGGGTCCACGACCACCGCCTCCAGCATCTTACCCAAAACACCCCCCTTGGCATTCTGCGCCTCGATCAGCATCAGCATGGTGTCTTTCAGCGTGGTTTCCGAAATCGCCATCGTGCCCGACAAAGAATGCAGCACGCCGATTTTGATGGTTTCGGCTTGGGCGAAGGCGATTTTCGGCATGGCAAGGCTGGCAATCCCCGAAGCCAACAACGCGCGTCTGGTCAGTTTCATCTTGTTTCCCCTATCGGGCTGCCCATGGCTCTTTTCTTCGTCAAAGGAATGGCCATATTTGACAGGCAGCGTTTGTTGCACCCGTACGGTGGTGATGGGCGTCCATTCCGGTCGCCACCGCACATCTGATCCGGCCCCGGACAATCCGGGTAAGATCAGCGAAGCGAAACTTTGCGAAACGGACAACGGACTTGGCCCTGTTTCGGACGAAGCGGTGCCGACGTGCCGTGTTCTGCCGCTAATTTGGGCAAAGATCATTGCCGCAGCGCAGAAACTGCGCTGCAAGCGCAAAGCCCTCGGCCATTGGCCCGAGGAATCACAGGCGATGTGCCCGGCAAACGGTTCGAATCGCGGCAAACACCCGGACGCCGGGCGCAGTCTTGCCCCAAGACATGGCGTGACCCAAGCGCAGGTTGCAAATCCCTGCGACTTGGTGCAGGAATGCACAATCATTGTGCATTTTTGAATCAGGACCCCCGCATCATGACCAAAAGCAGCCGGACCGTTTTCCTGACTGGGCTGATCGTGGCGCAAGCCATGTGTGCCACGTTCTTCTTGTACGATGTGGTGAAAGATATTCTCGAGGGCCATTCAGCCTCTGTGTTCTACCTCTTCATGGAATCGCTGGCCACCGTGACCCTGATTGCCGCCGCCGTGATGGAGGCGCGGGAACTGCGCACTTTGGTTGCAGAGCGCACATTGAACGCCCGCAGCATGATTATCGCGCGCGGCAAAATCCAATCGGTCATCGACGCCTATTTTGTGGACTGGCAGCTGACACCCGCCGAGGCAGACGTCGCGGCCCTGACGATCAAGGGCCTCAGCATCAGCGAAATCGCCGAGATGCGGCAATCGCGTGAAGGCACGATCAAAACCCACCTGAACGCGATCTATCGCAAGGCAGGGGTCAGCGGTCGGGCGCAATTGGTTTCCCTGCTGATCGAAGACCTGATGGGCACCCCACTTTTGCCGGACGCAGAAACGGCAAGCTGACCCGGCGGCGCTCAGGGCGCAGCCAGTCCGGCGTCGGCCAACTGTTCCGGGTCAGGCAGGTCGCGCAGCGTCTCCAGACCGAAGGCCGCAAGAAAAGTCGCGGTGGTGACAAAAGTATAGGGCGCGCCCCGGCGCGGCTCGCGGGGGCCGGTGCCGATCAGGTCGCGCCCCGCCAGCCGCCCGATCAGATCGCGGCTGATCTCACGCCCGAAGAGGTCCTTCAGACCGTCCCGGCTGATCGGCTGGTGATAGGCAATGGCAGCCAGCACC
>JBIHZO010000501.1:0-2784 GCA_044231405.1 Cypionkella sp.
CTTTCGCCTTCAAGTCGACTCAGAACCCGTTGCCAGCTGCCAGTAGCGACATCTTTGGGCTGGCTGCGGGTCTGGAAATCAACGCGGACCACCGTCTCTGCCGGCACTGCGGGGCGGGGGATGCGCTGATCCATGCGGTCGGCAAAATCGGGGCCGACCTTGCGCCAGACGGGTTCGCTCAGCCGGTAAACCTGCGCCACGTTCAGCCGGTACACCGCCACCCTGCCCCGCACTCCGGCCCGCTTTTGCAGCAAGAGCTCCGCTGTGGTCATGCGCTTTATCTCTCGCTTGACGGTGCGTTCGTCCACCGACCACATCGCGGCCATTTCCCGCTGGCCAACGGACAATTCATCATTGGCCCAATTGTAGCGCGCCGTGACCAAGGCGATCAGGCGCAGCATGGTGGCTTGATGCGTTGGGCTGCCAGACAGGCCCGCCACCGCCAGTGCCGTCAGCAAGTCATATTTCTCTGATCCGGCCCCCGGGCCAGTTAATCTGTTGGCACCCATGGTGCGTGACCCTACTCTGTTCCTCAGCGGTCAGGGTTATCACCCCCCGATTCCGTTCTGTGGATAAATGTGGCTTAATCGCGTCTTTTGTCAAACAGAAACTGAATACGGGATTTGGCTTTGTTGGAAACCATTAAAGGAAAAAATGGTATAAAGGTTATAGGGGACACATGGCTGTCACCCTATCGGACCGTTGATGTCACCCTATCCTGGTGACTTGAGCCTCTGCTGTCACCATATTTGGTTAACCGTAGCCAATTGGTCTTGATTGTCAGCGATTCGGGGCGAAAAACGCGAATGTGTTGAATTAGCAATTGGCGAAAAGATGAATTCGCGTTATCTGGTCTGCAATCCATAACAACGCGAGATCGAGCATGCGCGACCACAACGACCTTCAGTCCATGAATGAACGCAGTCTGGCACAACAAGTGGCGGTGCGGCGGGCGACGTTCTCGCCGTCTGAAACCAAAACGCTGCGACCGTTCTCGATCTGGGAAATCAGCCAGTTCATGTTTGACGTGCCCGCGGACACCCTGCGCAAGAAGCTGGCAGAGGATCCCAGCCTGCCCCAAGGCACGGTGGAAGATGACGGGCGGCAACGCTGGTTCGAATTGGCCGAGATCAACGAATTGCGCCGTCGGGTGCGGTTTCGTGGCAAGTCGTTGCAGCCGGTGCGGCCCAAGGGCCGGGCGCTGCGGGTGGCGGTGTCCAATTTCAAGGGTGGGGTTGGCAAGACGGTGGTGGCGCAACACCTTGCCAATGCGGCGGCGCTGGATGGCTATCGGGTGCTGGTGGTGGATTTTGACCCACAAGCGACGCTGACCCATTCGATGGGGCTGGTCGAGGTGAAAGAGTGGAATACGGTCTGGGGCATCATGTGCCGGGATTTGTGCCGCGAGGCGGACCGGATCATGGAAACCTATGATGACCCGGCAGACTGCCCCTACCCTGCTGCGGACGAGTTGCCCAAGGATGTGCAGGATATCGGATCGCAGCGCGCGCAGGATTTCATCCAGAAAACCGCTTGGCCGACGATTGATATCATTCCGTCCTGCGCCAATGCGGCCTTTGTCGAATTTGCCTCGGCGCAGTACCGGTCGCTGCACAAGGCCTGGAGCTTTTTCGGCTGCATGGCGCGGTATCTGGATGAGTTGCCGGAGGATCAATACGACGTGGTGATCTTTGATTGCCCACCGGCGATTGGCTATCAGTCGCTGAACGCCGCCTTTGCTGCCGATATTCTGTATATCCCGTCCGGCCCCGGCTATTGGGAATATGACAGCACCACCAGTTTTCTGGGGCAGTTGGGGGATGCGTTGGAGGAAATCAGTGAAGGTTTCGGCGCGATTGCCACCGATGCCGGGATTGCGCTGCCGAAACGGTTTCTGGACATTCGCATTCTGATGACGCGGTTCGAGGTCGCCAACCCGCTGCATGTTGCCATGATGGAGGCGTTTCGCAACGTCTTTGGCGCGGATGTCTGCCAGTCGCCGATTGAAATGACGCGGGCGGTGGAACAGTCGGGGCGGTTCCAGATGTCGGTTTACGAACAGGATTACCGCGAAATGACGCGCGAGACCTGGAAGCGGGCGCGGCTGTCGTTTGACAATGCTTACGCCGAATTCAAGGACACCATGTTGCGGGCCTGGAAGGCAAAGTCGGAGGTGAAATGATGGCGACCAAGGGAAATCGGTTTGGCATCGGTCCTGTGGACCCGGTGGATAGCGCTCCGCGCAAGGCCCGTGATGTGGGGCCGATGGGGGCGGCGGTGCGCGATGCGGCCTCCAGTCTGCAAGCTTCGAGCGACGCGATGGTGGAACAGCGCCGCCAGAACGCAGTTCATGCCAAGGAATTCCGACAGGCGCAGGATGAGGGGCGGGTGTTGATCGCGGTGCCTTTGGCCGCGATTTCCACCGCTGATCTGCCGCGTGACCGGATGGATCTGGGGTCGGTTGCGGCATCCGATGAGATGGAAGAGCTGAAGGCGTCGATCCGGGTGCGGGGGCAAAAGGAGCCGATCGAGGTTTACCGTGACGCGGGCGGGCAGCTGCATCTGAAGAAGGGCTGGCGCAGGTTGTCGGCGCTGCAGCAGTTGTTTGCGGAAACCGGCGAGGACCGCTTTGCCACCGTGTTGGCGCGGGTGGCAGAGCCTGCGGCGGATCGGTTGGACTTGTACATCGACATGGTCGAGGAAAACGTGATCCGCGAAGACCTGACCTTTGCCGAAATGGCTCAGGTGGCGATTGATGCCGCGCGCGATCTGGCGACGGGGGTG
>JBIHZO010000107.1:0-9345 GCA_044231405.1 Cypionkella sp.
AGTGCGTCACGTTCCAGCGCGGTGTTGCCCAAAGCGCCGGTCAGGTATTCCAGCGTCGCCTCGGTGTCGCGCATCCGGCTCTCATCGCTGCGCCCTGTGTCCGGATCAACAGTCGCCAACACCTCACCGCGCGCCGAGTCACGTTCCTTTATGGTACGACGCAGGGTGTTCTGGATGACGTCGATGCCGGTTTCCAGCTCTCGCCGGCGGTCTTCGGAGGCCAGCAGCCGGGCCTGCATGGTGGACACTTGGGTCAGCGCAAGGTTGAACCGTTCCTGCGCCCGCGCCGCCTCATCAGCGCGGATATCGCGGTCGGCGGACAGGGCGTTCAGACGTTCCTCATACAGGGCTTGCTGGCGCAAGACCTGCTCGCGCGACGTGCCTGCCGAGATCGAATCCATCATCAAAATCGCTGTGGCAAGGATGGTCCAGGCCAAAGCGATGCCACCCGCTGTCACTGCCACGGCCTGAGTGAACGGTCGCAGCCGAATAAACCGGGTTTCGGTTTCTGATTTCAGGAACAGCCGCTGTTCCGGAAAATACCGCTCTAGGGTGGTATGGATCCGATAGGCAAAGCGCGTCAACACGTTGGGCTATTCCGGTTCTGGGCTGCAAGGTTATAAGGTGGCCCCGAAAGCAGGACTAACATTGATTAGCCATCGGTCGTCCCAGTCGCAACAAATTTGACCCGGGCCCCCATAGCTGGGGGCGGAATACCGCCGGGATCGGCAAGAACCCGCCGATGCGGCGGCTAGTTGGGGCCGCCGTCGCGACTGTCCACCAGTGGCCAATAGAAATCGGGCGGAATTCCGGCCTCGACGCGCTTTTCCTCGTTGAACGGCGGCTTCAGGTTGCCGTGGAAGTACCGCCGGACAAGGTGGTGAAAGACCTCTTTGGGATCATCGCCCGCCCGCCCGCAGAGCCAGTTGAACCATTTTGACCCATAAGCCACGTGCCCCACCTCTTCGGCATAAATCGTTTGCAGCGCGGCCAGTGGCCCGGTGTCGCCTGCCTTGGTGAACAGATCAATCATGCCCGGCGTCACATCCAGCCCCCGCGCCTCCAGCACCATTGGCACCACTGCCAGACGGCCCAGCAGGTCGGTGGCGGTGTCTTCGGCGGCCTGCCACATGAAAGCATGGGCGGCCATTGCTCCGTAATGGCTGCCTGCGGCATCCAGACAATCGCATAGAAGGTTGAAATGATTCGACTCTTCGTCAGCGGCCTTGACCCAATCGTCATAGAATCCCAAGGGCATCGGCGTATCTGTGAAGCGCGCGATGATGTCCCAGTGCAGGTCGATCGCGTTCAGCTCGATATGGGCCACTGCATGCAGCAAGGCGATGCGGCCGCTGGGCGATCCGGTGCGGCGGCGGGGCACATCGCGCGGGTCCAGCAGGTCTGGCTTGGTGGGTCGTGCCGGGCGCAGGGGCGGGGTGGCCTGACCAATGGCCAAGGGCGCATCCGCCGCGCGTGACGCCCGCCACGCCGCCGCATGTTTGTGCGACAGCGTGGCCTTGGCGCGGCCATCGGCACAGGTCAGCACCTGCACCGCCATTTCGGCCAGAGTCATAGCGCCTGCACCGCCGTCAGCACGGCATCGGCATGGCCCTTGACTGAAACCTTGTTCCAGACCTGCGCCACCACGCCCGCGCCGTCGATCAGGACAGTGGTGCGTTCAATCCCCATGTAGGTTTTGCCATACATGCTTTTCTCCAGCCACACGCCATAATCTTCGCAGGTCTGCCCTGCCTCATCCGACGCCAGCACAATCCCCAAACCATGTTTCTTGCAGAACTTGTCATGGGCTTTGACACTGTCTTTGGAAATCCCGATCACAGTGCAGCCTGCGGCAATGAAATCGGCCAGCCGCGCGGTGAAATCCTGCGCCTCGAGTGTGCAGCCGGGAGTGTCGTCTTTGGGATAGAAATACAGCACCACCTTGCCGGGGCGCAGCGCCGACAGCGTGACGTTTGCCCCACCATCGCGGGGCAGGGTGAAATCGGGGGCGGTCTGGGCAGCAGTGATCATGGGCGGCTCCTTGCTTTTGAATGTATCAACCCTTTGCGATCTAGTTGCCTTCGGTCCAAGATAAAGGCAAGCCCGCGCAGCCGGGTCAGTTCAGGCAAATCGGGGAAGCAGACGGCGATGACAGCGGAGGCGCAGATCACAGACAGCGCAGACGCACCCGCCGTTGTAATCCCTGCGCCAAAACCCAAACGCAAACGCCATCGCACAGGCCTTGGCGCGCGGCTGTTCTTGCTGTTGCTGGCGGCAGGGCTGGTTTTTGCAGCGCTTGGGCTTTCGGGCAAGCCGATTGGCCTGCCGCTTTGGGCGGTGGTGGAGATCGAGGAGCGTCTGAACCGCAGCATGGGCCGCGCCTTGCCCGAGGGCGCTCTGGCCATTGGCGCGATGGAGATCACTGTCGACAGTGACTGGGTGCCGCGCCTGCGTCTGCAGGACATTCGTTTGCTGAAACAGGGCGGGCAGGCCTTGGTGACGTTGCCGGATCTGAGGCTTTCCCTTGACCCGCAGGCGTTGCTGCGAGGGCAGGTGCGGGCGCGCAGTCTGCGGCTGATTGGTGCCAAGCTGACCGTCTTGCGTGACCGCGACGGGCGGTTTGATCTGTCGCTGGGGGCCGGGCGGCTGCAACCGCCGATCACCAGCTTTGCGCAGCTTTTTGATGCGGCGGATGCGTTTTTCGCCAGCCCCATCGCCGCCAGCCTGCAAACGGTCGAGGCCGAGGCGCTGTCGATCACCCTGAACGATCAGCGCGCGGGCCGGGTCTGGGAGGTGGGCGATGGCCGTTTGACACTGGAAAACCGGCCTACGGAACTGGCGGCCGAATTGGGGCTGTCGCTGGTGGGCGGCGGGGCTGCTCCTGCACGGGCGGTGTTCAGCATCGTGTCGGAAAAAGGCGCCAAGACCGCGCGGGTGACGGCGCAGGTGGTGGGTGTGGCGGCACAGGACATTGCGTCACAGGCTGCCCCTTTGGCTTTTGCCGGTATCGTCACCGCGCCGATTTCGGGCCGCATTGCCACCACGCTGGATGAGGACGGCATCGCTGCGATGGAAGCGCAACTGGAGTTTGGCGCAGGGGCCCTGCAGCCGCGACCCGAAGCGCAGCCCATCGCCTTTGACCGCGCAGCCCTGTCGCTGCGCTATGACCCGGCTGAAGGCCGCATCAACCTGACCGCGCTGTCAGTCGAAAGCCCGTCGCTGCGGGTGAAAGCCACTGGCCATTCTTATCTGACCCGCGCCGATGGCTCGGCGATTCTCGGCGGTCTGGCCACCGAACTGCCCGCAGCCTTCCTGACCCAGTTGCAATTCAGTCAGGTGATGGTGGACCCTGAAGGATTGTTTCAAGAACCGGTCACTTTTTCGTCCGGCGCCCTGGATCTGCGCTTGAGGCTTGAGCCCTTTTCCATTGAAGTCGGGCAGTTGGCCTTGGCCGAAGACAAGCGTCGCCTGACTGCGCGCGGCACCATCAGCGCCGATGCGCGGGGCTGGAAGGCCTCGGTCGATCTTGGCCTGAACGAGATCGCGCATGACCGGCTGTTGGCGCTGTGGCCGGTGACGCTGCTGCCCAACACCCGAGGCTGGGTCGGGCGCAATGTGCTGAAAGGTGCCATGTCCGATGTGCAGGCGGCGCTGCGGATTGAACCGGGGGCAGAGCCGCGCCTGCATCTGGGCTACAGCTTTGCGGGTGCCGATGTCCGGTTTCTGACGACCTTGCCGCCGATCAACGCCGCTTTTGGTTACGCCACCGTGGACGGGCAGGCCTATACGATGGTGATGTCGCGCGGCACCGTGACGGCTCCGCAAGGGGGGCAGATTGACGTGGCAGGATCGGTGTTCAAGGTGCCCGATGTCAGCGCCAAGCCTGCGATGGCGGAGATCACGTTGTCTACTGACAGCAGCCTGACTGCGGCCTTGTCATTGCTTGACATGCCGCCGTTCAACTTCATGAGCAAGGCGGAACGCCCTGTTGCCTTGGGCGAGGGCACGGCACGGATCAGAACAACGCTGCGGATGCCGCTGCAAAAAAAGATCGCGTTGAAGGATGTACGCTATGATGTGACGGGAACTGTCGACAATTTCCGCTCTGATCTGGTGGTTCCGGGACGGGTGATCAACGCCGATGCGCTGCGGGTGACCGCCACACCCGACGGGTTGACCATTGCCGGGCAAGGCCAGATTGGCGCGGTGCCGTTTGACGTGACCTATGTCCAAAGCTTTCATCCCGACAAGCGTGGCCGTGCGCGAATTGAAGGTTCTGTCACCTTGTCCCAAGCCATTGCCGAGGAATTCGGGCTGGGCCTGCCTGCGGGCATGGTCAGCGGGCAGGGGCAGGGCGAAGTTGAAATTGACCTGATCAAGGGCAGTCCGGGTCGGCTGAGACTGGTGTCTGATTTGAACAGCATCGGGCTGACCATCCCTGAACTCGGTTGGAGCAAACCTGCTGCCAGCCTGGGGCGGCTGGAGGCCGATGTGCAGCTGGGCCAGCCACCCCGCGTGGAAAGCCTGACGCTGAACGCGAATGGGTTGAAGGCCCGCGGTTCGGTGACGATGCGCCAAGGCGGTGGTCTGGATGTGGCTCGGTTTGACAGGGTGGAGTTGGGCGACTGGCTGAACGCGCCAGTCGAACTGCGCGGACGGGGGGCTGGCAAGCCGGTGGGTCTGGCGCTGCTGGGCGGTTTTGTCGATCTGCGCCGGATGCCTTCGGCGCCGGACCGGAAGTCCACAGGCAAGGATGGCGGCCCGCTTGAACTGCGGCTGGATCGGTTGCAGGTGTCGCAGGCCATTGGTTTCACGAATTTTCGCGGCGATTTCACCTTGGCGGGTGGGGTCAGTGGCAGTTTCACTTCGGCCATCAATGGCATTGGTGCGGTCAAAGGCACCGTGGTGCCCGCGCGTTATGGCAGTGCAATCCGGTTGCAAAGCAATGATGCGGGCGAGACTTTGACGGCGGCCAAGATCTTTGCCGCAGCGCGCGGCGGGACGTTGGATGTGCAGCTGACCCCGCGCGCAACGCCCGGTCATTACGACGGCTCTGCCCGCATCCGCAACGTTCGGGTGCGCAACGCGTCGGTGCTGACCGAACTGCTGAACGCGATTTCGGTGGTGGGTCTGCTGGAGCAGATGATGGATCAAGGGCTGGTTTTCAACGAAGCGGACGCCGAATTCCTGTTGACCCCTGACGCGGTCGAGGTGCGGCGCGGGTCGGCCATTGGTGCATCGCTGGGGGTTTCCATGGCGGGGGTCTATCAAAGCGGGTCGGGGCGGCTGGCGATGCAGGGCGTTGTGTCGCCAATCTATTTGTTGAACGGCATCGGTGCCTTGTTCACGCGTCGCGGCGAGGGCGTGTTCGGCTTCAACTACTCATTGCGCGGCACGGCAGAGGACCCCAAGATCGACGTCAATCCGTTGTCGATCCTGACCCCCGGCATGTTCCGCGAGATTTTTCGGGCGTCGCCCCCGGTGATACAAGGAAACGGTGGATGAAGCTTTCGGATTTTGATTTTGACTTGCCCCAGGCTTTGATTGCCACGCGCCCCGCCAAGCCCCGGCCCTCGGCAAGGCTGCTGTTGGCGTCGGGCGGCGGCATAACGGATCTGCACGTGTCTGATCTGGTGGATGTCTTCCGCCCCGGCGATCGGTTGGTGTTGAACAACACCCGCGTCATCCCGGCGCGCCTGTTCGGCACGCGGGCACGGCTGGATGCGGTGGCCAAGGTGGAAATCACCCTGCTTGAGCCGCAGCACTCTGGGTGGCGCGCGCTGGCGAAACCCCTGCGCAAGGTGCTGGTCGGCGAGGTGATCCGCTTTTCCGATCAGCTTTCGGCGACGGTCGCGGCCAAGGCGGAAACCGATCTGACGCTGAACTTCAATCTGACCGGCGATGACTTTGACGCCGCCCTGAATGCCGCTGGGGCGATGCCCTTGCCTCCCTACATCGCCTCGCTGCGCCCGGCGGATGAACAGGACAAGGCTGATTACCAGACCGTCTTTGCCCGCCATGCCGGAGCCGTTGCCGCCCCCACAGCCAGCCTGCATTTTGACGCCGACCTGCTCGCAGCGTTGGCCGCCAAGGGCGTGCAGTTCACCGAAGTCACGCTGCATGTCGGCGCGGGCACTTTCCTGCCGGTGAAGGTGGAAGATGTCACCACTCACAAGATGCATGCCGAATGGGGTCAGGTGACGGCGCAGGCGGCTACCGAGATCAACGCCACAAGGGCGGGCGGCGGGCGGGTGATCCCTGTCGGTACGACGGCGTTGCGGCTGATCGAGTCGGCCGCCGCATCGGGGCAGGTGCAGGAATGGACAGGGACCACCGATATCTTCATTTATCCCGGCTACAAATTCCGCACCACCGATGCCCTGATGACCAACTTCCACCTGCCGAAATCCACCTTGCTGATGTTGGTTGCGGCCCTGATGGGCAAGGCGCAGATGGATGCGATTTACGCCCATGCCATCGCGCAGGGGTATCGGTTCTTCTCTTATGGCGATGCATCCTTGCTGATCCCCGACTGACGCCAAGCGTCGCATATGTGATCCGCGTGGGTCGTCCACCATGCTACCCCATCCAAAACCGGAGCCGTCGCCATGATCAAAGTACTTGCCCAATCCTGGCCCCTGTTGCTGGGCGTCATGTTGCTGATGGTGGGCAATGGCGTGCAGGGGTCACTTCTGGGCATTCGCGGCGCTTATGAGCAGTTCAGCACTTTTGAACTTTCGATCGTGATGTCGGCCTATTTCCTGGGCTTTCTGGGCGGGTCACGGATGGCGCCCGAGATGATCCGCCGCGTCGGCCATGTGCGGGTGTTTTCGGCACTGGGGTCGATGATTTCCGCAGTGTTGATCCTGTATCCCTTGCTGCTGGACTGGCAGGCTTGGGCGCTGATGCGGGTGCTGATCGGGTTTTGTTTCTCGGGCATCTATGTCACTGCGGAAAGCTGGCTGAACAACACCGCCACAAACGAGACGCGCGGTCAGGCGCTGTCAGCTTACATGATCGTGCAGATGCTGGGGATCATCGCCAGCCAAGGCCTGCTGTCCTTGGGCGACCCCTACGGCTATGAATTGTTTATCATTCCGTCAGTGCTGGTGTCGCTGGCCTTCATGCCGATCCTTCTGGCCGACACGCCCGCGCCCACGTTCGACAGCATCAAGGCCATGAGCTTTCGCCAACTGTTCCGCATCTCGCCACTGGGTTGCGCGGGGATGCTGCTAACGGGGGGCGTATTTTCGGCGATGTTCGGGATGGCCTCGGTCTACGGCGCGATGTCGGCCATGACCATCGGGCAGATCGCGTCCTTCGTGGCCGCGATGTATGTGGGCGGGCTGCTGCTGCAATATCCGATCGGCTGGCTGTCAGATCGCATCGACCGCCGCGCATTGATCCTGTGGATGTCAGCGGCAGGGGCGTTGGTGATGGGGGCGGCGACCGTGCTGCCGCTGCCGTTCTATTTTGAGCTGCTGGTGGCAATGCTGCTGGGTGGCATCATCAACCCTTTGTATTCTCTGCTGATTGCGCACACCAACGACTATCTGAGCAAAGAGGAAATGCCCGCTGCATCGGCCGGGTTGATCTTTTTGAACGGTTTTGGCGCGATTTTTGGTCCCTTGGTGGCAGGTTGGTTGATGCAACAGATGGGGGCGAAGGGTTACTTCGTGATCATCGGGGTGTTTTTTGCCGGGCTTGCCGTTTATGCCGCTTACCGCATGACCCGCCGGGCGGCACCTGCGATGACTGGAAGCTATGCGGGCCTGACGCCCACCGCGTCTTCGCTTGCCGTGGGTGCAGTGCTGGACAATGAGCCGCGCCGCTGACTTGCGAGGGGGGGCTGAACCTGTCACCTTGGCGCAAAGCGAGGTGTTCCCATGGCAGACCCCATTGAAGTGCTGGATTTCTGGCTGGGCGAAGTTGGCCCCGAGGGGTGGTATGCGGGTGGCGAGGCGTTGGACGCGGTCTGCGCCGACCGTTTTGGCGATGTGTGGGTGGCGGCATCCGAGGGCGGGTTGGAGCATTGGGTCGAGGGCACTGTCGGCACCCTGGCCTATCTGATCATCTGCGATCAGCTTGCGCGCAACATCCATCGCGGGTCTGCGTTGGCCTTTGCCACGGATGTGCGGGCGCGTGAGGCGGCAAGTCTGGCCGTCGCGCAAGGCTGGGACATGAACGCCCCTGAACCGGAACGGCAGTTTTTCTACATGCCGTTCGAGCATTCCGAAGCCCTGGAGCACCAAGACCGCGCCGTGGCTCTGCTGACGGACCGCTTGTCCTCTGATCCGGACATGGCCCTCCACGCCCGCGCCCATCGCGAAATCATCAGCCGTTTTGGTCGCTTTCCGTTTCGCAATGCGGCTTTGGGGCGTGAAAACACGCCGGAAGAGGCCGCGTTCATGGCCGAAGGCGGCTATGGCGCCATTGTCACTGCGCTGAAATCCAGCCATGCGTCCACTGCATAGGCCTGCGGCACTGCCAATGTTGCTTGGATTTTGAAAATAGTTTAATGGCAAACTACTTTTTCTGAGGAGGGAAAGATGGCTGTCCAAACATTTGATGTGATCGTGATCGGGGCGGGTCCTGGGGGCTATGTGGCGGCCATTCGGGCCAGTCAGCTGGGCCAGAAGGTCGCGATCATTGAACGCGAAAATCTGGGCGGTATCTGCCTGAACTGGGGCTGCATCCCCACCAAGGCGCTGCTGCGCAGTGCCGAAGTTTTCCACCTGATGCACCGCGCCAAGGAATTTGGCCTGTCAGTAACGGGGGTTGCCTTTGATCTGAACGCGGTGGTGGCGCGGTCGCGCGGGGTGGCCAAGCAGTTGTCGGGCGGCATTGGTCATTTGATGAAGAAGCACAAAGTGACCGTGTTCATGGGCGCGGCCACGCTGCCCGCCAAGGGCAAGGTGACGGTGAAAACCGACAAGGGCGTCGAGGAACTGACCGCCAAGTCGATCATTCTGGCGACCGGCGCGCGGGCACGGGAGCTGCCGGGACTGGAAGCCGACGGCGATCTGGTCTGGACCTACCGCCACGCCCTGCAACCCAAACGCATGCCGAAAAAGCTGCTGGTGATTGGCTCGGGAGCCATCGGCATCGAGTTTGCCAGCTTCTTCAATACCTTGGGCGCAGATACCACGGTGGTCGAAGTGATGGACCGCGTTCTTCCCGTCGAGGATGCCGAAGTTTCTGCCTTTGCCAAGAAGGCCTTCGTCAAGCAGGGCATGAAGATCCTTGAGAAGACCACGGTCAAGAAACTCGACCGCTCTGCGGGCAAGGTTGTGGCGCATCTGGAAGATGTCAAAGGCATCACCTCCATGGAGTTTGACACCGTGA
>JBIHZO010000502.1:0-2781 GCA_044231405.1 Cypionkella sp.
AAAAAACGTGGTTTCCTTTGAGATCGACTTCAGCCGTTCATCCCGGTTCACCCGCCGCGTGTCCAACCCACGCGCCAGATGCCACAGCCGGTCGCCCATCTGGCCAAAGCGCGCGGTCAGGTCGGGGCGATCCCAGCGCAAAAGGTCGTTGATGGTGCGGATACCGGCCTTTTCCAGCGCGGTTTGGGTTGCGGTGCCAACGCCCCAGATGATCCGCACGGGTTTCGGGCGCAGGAAGGCCTCGGTTTCCGCCCGGCCGATGACTGAAAAGCCGCGCGGCTTGTCCAGATCAGAGGCGATCTTGGCGAGGAATTTGTTGTGTGACAGGCCGACAGACCCCGACAGCCCCAATTGCGTCTCCATATCCCGCATCAGCCGGGCCAAGGTGACTGCGGGGGCCGCACCGTGCAGGCGTTCGGTGCCGGTCAAGTCGAGAAACGCCTCGTCCAGTGACAGGGGTTCGATGGAGGGGGTCAGCGCCTCCATCAGCGCGCGGATGGCGCGGGAGGCTTCGACGTAAACCGCCATTCGTGGTTTGACGACCACGGCCTGCGGACACAGCTTCAGCGCCTGAAACATCGGCATCGCGGAACGCACCCCATGAATGCGCGCCAGATAGCAGCAGGTGGACACCACACCACGGGTGCCGCCGCCGACGATCACCGCCTGATCCCTCAGTGCGGGATTGTCGCGTTTTTCCACAGAGGCATAAAACGCGTCGCAATCCATATGGGCGATGGACAGGCTGTGCAGTTCTTCATGTGCCAGCACGCGGGGCGAGCGGCAGTTGGGGCAGCGCGGTCCGGCGTCAAATCCGGTCAGGCAATCGCGGCACAGGGCGGGCATAGGGCATTATGCCGGGTTGCGCCGGGCCTGTCCACTTGGGCGGTTGGACTTGCGGCAAGATGCAGTATGCGGCAGGGTAAGGGCTGAGTTTGATGGAGGTTTTCATGCCGATCGACCAATTCTTCGGGGGCAACGCGGTTTTTCTGGCGATTGCCGTCTTTATCATCCTGTGCATCTTTCTGGGCGTTCGGATCGTGCCGCAGTCGGAAAAGCATGTGGTCGAACGCTTTGGCCGTTTGCGGTCGGTGCTGGGGCCGGGGATCAACTTCGTGGTGCCGTTTCTGGACCGGGTGGCGCACAAGATCTCGATTCTGGAGCGGCAGTTGCCGACCGCACATCAGGACGCCATCACCACGGACAACGTCTTGGTGAAGGTGGAAACCAGCGTTTTCTACCGCATCACAGAGCCGGAAAAGACGGTGTACCGGATCAAGGACGTCGATGCCGCGATTGCCACCACCGTTGCGGGAATTGTGCGCAGCGAAATCGGCAAGATGGAACTGGATCATCTGCAATCGAACCGGGCCGAGGTGGCGACCAATATCCGCGAACAGGTGCGCCTGTTGGTGGACGACTGGGGCATCGAGGTGACGCGGGCGGAAATTCTGGACGTCAATTTGGACGAGGCCACGCGCACCGCCATGTTGCAGCAGTTGAACGCCGAGCGCGCGCGCCGCGCCAATGTGACCGAGGCCGAGGGCAAGAAGCGGGCGGTCGAACTGAACGCCGACGCGCAGCTTTATGCCGCCGAGCAAGAGGCCAAGGCGCGACGGATCCTGTCGGATGCCGAGGCCTATGCCACCAGCACGATCGCGGCGGCGATCAAGGAGAACGGCATCGAGGCGGCGCAGTATCAGGTGGCGCTGAAACAGGTCGAGGCGCTGACGGCGGTGGGCCAAGGCGCGGGCAAGCAGATGATCATCGTGCCGGCGCAGGCGCTGGATGCCTTTGGCGATGCGTTCAAGATGTTGAAGGGGCGTCTCTGAGATGTGGACCGTGTGGTGGGTTTGGATCGTTGCCGGGTTCTCGCTGGGCGTCTTGGAGGTGCTGGCCCCTGGTTTCATCTTCCTGGGTTTTGCCATTGGTGCGGTGCTGACCGGGGTTTTGGTGGGATTGGGCGTGATGGGCGGATCGCTGCCCGCGTTGTTGCTGGTGTTTGCGGTGATGTCGGTGCTGGCGTGGCTGGCCTTGCGCGCCACGATGGGAGTGCGCGCCGGGCAGGTGAAGATGTGGGACAAGGACATCAATGACAACTGACCAGCCGTGATGGATTTCGTCGGTGCCAAGGTGGCGCTGTTTTGCGGCGATGCGGTGCTGGTCTGTTTGCGCGACGACAAGCCCGGCCTGCCTTGGGCCGCGATGTGGGATCTGCCGGGCGGCGGGCGCGAAGGCGATGAGTCGCCCGAGGCTTGCCTGCTGCGCGAGGTTCACGAGGAATTCGGTCTGCGTTTTGCGCCTGACCGGCTGATCTGGCGGCGGGTGTTTCCATCGATGCTGGATGAGTCGCGGGCATCGGTGTTCTTTGGCGGCTGGATTGCCGACGCCGAAATTGCGGCGATCCGGTTTGGGGATGAGGGGCAGGGTTGGCAGATGATGCCCTTGACCCGATTTCTCGCGCATCCGGTGGCGGTGCCAGAAATGCAGCGGCGGGCGGGGATTGTCTGGACGGAGCTGTCTTGATCAGCCAAGGCAGGGGGCTTTCTGCCCCCTGCGGATTTGCAGGCAAATCCTGCCCCCGAGGATATTCAGGCCAAGATGAAGGGTCAGGGCAGTGTGGCGATGATCGCCCGTGCGGCTTCGGCCGGGTTTGGCGCTTGCCAGATCGGGCGGCCGATGACGATGTGGTTGGCGCCGTCGGTGATCGCCTGAAACGGTGTGGCGGTGCGTTTCTGGTCGCCTTTCGCTGCGCCTTCGGGGCGCACGCCGGGGGTGACG
>JBIHZO010000108.1:0-9342 GCA_044231405.1 Cypionkella sp.
GCTTGCATTGGCCGTGGCGCGGGACGGCGGGCGTCCCTTCTACACGCAGATGCGGGTGGGCAAGGGTGGCCGCCGGTTCAAGATGTGGAAGCTGCGCTCTATGGTCTGCGACGCGGATGCGCGGATGGGGGAGTATCTGGCCTCCAACCCGCAGGCGCGGATGGAGTGGGACAGCACCCAAAAGCTGAAAGCTGACCCTCGGATCACCCGGTTCGGCCAGTTCTTGCGCAAGTCTTCGATGGATGAGTTGCCGCAATTGTGGAACGTGTTCGTCGGCGAGATGAGTCTGGTGGGCCCGCGCCCGATGATGATCAATCAACAGCACTTGTACCCGGGCGCGGCCTATTATGCGCTGCGTCCGGGGATCACCGGCTATTGGCAGACGGCGGGTCGCAACCGCACCACGTTTGAGGCGCGGGCAGAGTATGACACCGCCTATGAGGCCGACTTGTCGCTGGCGAACGATCTGCGTGTGTTGGTGGCGACCGTGGGTGTGGTGGTGAACGCGACCGGGTACTGATCGGTGGGAAAAAAGCCCGTCCCTGTTTGGGGTGGGCCTTTTTGCTTCGCAGTGCTGCGTCAGCCGCCGATCATTGATGCCGTAACCACCAGCACAAGCGTTGTCACAACCGCCATCACCACATAGCGCGGCAGGCCGAAAATGGGCTTGGTCGGATGGTCGATCATGCGCAGCGCGGCGTTGCCAAAGCGCCCCTTGGGCGAGCGGATTTCGGGAATACAGACAACGGGTTCCAGATCAAGCTGGCGTTGCATCTGTGACGCGGTGCGCACCACCGGCTTGGCCAGATCAAGCAGAAAGGCCAGCATCAGCGCGCCCAGAAGGCTGACAACGGATCCGGCGATGGCGATCTTGCGGCCGCCGCTGCCCATCGAAAACTCGGGCGTGATGGCGCGCTCCAGCAGGGTAAACCGTTCGGCTTGCTGGCGTTCGGCCAGGCGTTGGGTGGTCTCCGCCTCGGCCATGCGCTGCGTGACGACCTCATATTGATCCTGCAATTGCTGCAATTGACGGTCATAGCCTGACAGCACGCGTTCGACCTCTGGCGTGTTGGCGAGGGCCGCTTGCACCGCGTCGCGCTGTGCGGTGATCGAAGCCGTTTGTGCGTCCAGCACGTCCAGCTTGGCGGCAATGTCTTCCAACTGGCGGCGGTCGGTTTCGCGGAGGGCCTTCTTGGCCTCGATCACCGCTTTTTCACCGATCAGCGTGGCTCGGTCCTGATCGACGCGGCGCAGGTCGGTGTCCAGCCCGGCCAATTCATCGCGGCGGGCGTCGCGCAGGGTTGGCATGGCATTGGCGTTGGCATTTTGGTAATCGGCAATGTCAGCTTCCAGTGACGTGATGGCAGCCCAAAGACGGGCCTCTTCCTCTTTGAAAAATGCCACATTCTGGGCGGCACGGTCGCGTTGGCCCGATGCACTTTGGTCCAGAATGCCCTGAGCGAAATCATTTGCGACACGCGCGGCAAGTTCGGGGTCGCCAAGGCGGGCGAAGACAAGGATTGCGGAAATGCTGCGGCTTTGGCCGAACGCCTGGCCCGCAGCACTGTCTACCGCCGTAAAGGTGACGGCATTGCGCAGCCGCAGGATTTTCTTGTCGATCGGCAGATCGGGCAGGTCGGCGAAAAGACCGTGGCGTTCGATCATCGCCGTCAGGTTTTCGCGGGTGGTCAGGCGCTGTTCGATGGTTTGCAGCACCTGTGCCGCACCGCCCGACACCTCTGGCGTGCCGTCGTTTGACGCTGTCACTGAAGGCGCCTCGATCTGGATCACGGCGGCGGTTTCATAAACATCGGGCAGCGACTTGGCGTAGATGGCCGATACCAACATGCCCAGAACGGTGATGCCGATGATCAGCCAGCGGCGGCGCAGGATCAGGTTGATCAGTTCTTCGATGGATTGAATCTGTCCCATGTTGCGCGGTCAGCCCTTGGCATAGCGGTAGCGGCCGGCAGAAAAGTCCTGCGCGCGGTTCAGAACGACACCCATCAGGGGAATGCGGCCTTCCAGCAAGCGTTCGCAGGCGCGGATTTCCTCGGCCGAGGTTTTGGTGCCGTCTGTCACCAGCAAAACCGCATCGACGCAGGGGGCGATGGCCAGCACGTCGTCGTTCACAAGAGCGGGCGGCAAGTCATAAATGACGACTTCGGGGTCAAGCTGTTCCATCATCGCGGACAGAGCAGCAACGGTGTCGGGATCGTGCAGAGTCTCTGACGCCTTTTGCACTGGCGTGCCGTTCAGACCCAGTGCGAGGGTGCGACCATGGCGATGAAAGATCGATTCTAGCGGCTGTTCGCCCGACAGAAATTCGGCCAGCGCGTCGTCCTCGCGGATGCCAAGGATGCGGGCAAGTTCTGGGCGGCGCAGATCAAGGTCAATCAGCGCGGTGCGACTGGAAGGGCGGCGGGCCAAGGACAGCGCCAGATTGGTGGCAACAAACGACTTGCCGCAGCCATGGGTGGGCGAAGTGATGGCGATGCGTTTCCAGCCCTTTTCCGTCAACGCATGCAACAACCGGGTGCGCAAGATGTCGAAAGCGGTGGCGGCGGGGTGGTCGCTGGCTTCCAGGAACAGGCCGTTCTGTGTCAGAATGGCGGGCGAAAGGGTGACGGGACGCAGTGATTCCCAAACCTTGGCGGGGTTGATGCCGGAGGTTGGCAGGGCCCCTCGAAAGATTTCGCGTCCTGTCGCCAGATCAACCGTCACCGGGGGGGCCACGTTCTGTGGGCCAGACCGGAACAGCGAAATGCCGGTCCCACGCCTGTCTTTCAGAGGCCCGGATTTGTCGGCTGGCATGGCAGCAAACTCCACATCTAAGGGGCCACGCGGCCGCGGGGTCAAAATCGTGTGTCTGGACATCCGAAAGCCGGGCTCCTGCATCAGCACGGCTTCCCAGCCGCAACCGTTTAACCAAGTCCTGCCTTGCGGCAAGCACGACGCCGGTCACGTCTGAGGTTGCTTTGAGCGTTCAGGCCCAGAGCGCGCGAAGATTCGACCGGGCCCCCGCCCAGAGATCATTTTGATAGCAGAGAAGTGCGTAAATTGAAAGGCTTCCGGCTGCGCCGCACCCATGGTCAAGCACAGCCGAAGTGCCTAGTGTGGCAGAATTGAAGAAGATGTGAGCCATGACGGATGCCCAAGCCAGTGATTGACGCAGTGGTGATTGGCCGCAATGAGGGCGCGCGGCTGCAGGCCTGTCTGGAGTCGTTGCGCGGGCAGGTCCGGCGGCTTGTCTATGTGGACTCTGGGTCAACCGATGGGTCGGTTGCCGCAGCGCGGGCGATGGGCGCTGAGGTCGTGGCGATGGACATGACCCAGCCGTTCACGGCGGCGCGGGCGCGCAATGCCGGGTTAGCGGTGCTGGACGCGCCCGATTTCGTGCAGATGGTGGATGGTGATTGCGAGGTGGTTGCGGGCTGGATTGATGCCGCTTTGGCCGCATATGCGGCGCATCCAGCCGCTGTTGTGGTCTGTGGGCGTCGGCATGAGCGGTTTCCGGAGGCCTCGGTCTACAACCGGCTGGCAGATTTGGAGTGGGATACCCCGCTGGGTTTGGCGCTGGCCTGCGGGGGGGATGCGTTGATGCGGTTTGCGGCGGTGAAAGCGGTGGGCGGCTTCCGTGCCGATCTGATCGCAGGTGAGGAGCCGGAGTTGTGCCTGCGCCTGCGGGCGGCGGGCGGCGAAGTCTGGCGGATAGCGGCCGGGATGACACTGCATGACGCGGCGATGCTGCGCTTTGGTCAGTGGTGGCGGCGGACGGTGCGGGCAGGGCACGCCTATGCAGAAGGGGCGGCACTGCACGGGTTTGCGCATTGGGGCGCAGAGGCGCGGCGCGCGGTGATCTGGGGAGTTGCGCTGCCCTTTGCGATCACGGCGGCGGGTTTGGTGCATCCGCTGGGATGGCTTTTGGCGCTGATCTACCCCGCGCAATTGCTGAGGTTGGCGCGGCGGGGCGGGCTGGTTTGGGCCTGGTTTTCCCTTATCGGCAAGGTCGCTGAGGCGCGGGGGGTGCTGGGTTACTGGTTTGATCGTGCGCGCGGGCGCAAGCGCGGGTTGATTGAATACAAGTAGTCAGCCCTTGCGCAGTTTGATCGCAGCCCCGATCTGCCCCGGCAGAATCGCCGCGCAGGCGACATAGCGGGGGATCAGCCGGCGGGGGCTGGACAGAGCGCGCCATAGCCATTCCATCGCGATGGCCCGCACCCAAGCCGGGGCACGGGTCTGGTTTCCGGCGATGAAGTCCACTCCGGCCCCGATGGAGGCAAAGCCGACATTGCAGGCCAATGTGCGGCCTCGGGCGGCAAAGGCCTCTTGCTTGGGCGCGCCAAGGGCCAGGAAGCACAGGCCGATATGGCGCGCGGACAGTTCGTGCAGAATGCTGGCGGCCTCGGGTCCTGCGGGGTCAAAGCCCATGGCGGGGGCGTGGCGCATGGCGATGAACAGGCCGGGAATGTCGGTCATCATCCGGCTGGCGGCGGCCTCCAGCGCCGCATCACTGCTGCCCACGATGGCCACCGAAACGCCCGCATCGGCTGCGGCGCGTGCCAAGGGCATCACCATGTCAGACCCGGGAACCAGCGACACCGGGCGACCCGCCAGACGCGACAGCCAGACGATAGGGTTGCCATCAGCCACCACCAGATCCTGCGCGGCATAGGCGGTGCGGAAGGCGGCAGAGGTCTGCAGTTTGACCAGATGATCCAGGTTGATCGTGGCCAAGGCAAAGCCTTGCCGCGCCTTCAGCCTTGCCGATACAGCCGCCAGAAGCGCCGCCGCGTTGGCGATGTTGACCGATATGGTGGTGGACCCGAATTTGAACTGCACGCGGCACCTTTTCACTTCACACTCCTTGTTAGCATGGCTTGCGCAAAGGGGTGAGGGGCTGTTTTTGCGCAACGAAAACACTCTGTTTCGTGCGGGAAGCCCGGAAAAAGTTGCCAGAAGCAGGGCGGTGGATTAGGCCGCAACAATGACCATACCTGCGGCCCCACATCGCCAAGCTATCGACCTTGCCCGGTTTATCGCGTCCTTTGGCGTGGTGGTGGCGCATGCTTTTGCGATGGAGAATGACTGGGTCGGCAACCTGTCGCTGGGTCTGTTTCTGATCCTGACGGCGTTTCTGGCGGTGCAGTCGGCGCTGCGGTCGGGGCGCTATCCCTTTGTGGCCCGCGCGAAAAAGCTGGTGCTGCCATGGCTGTTCTGGTCGGCGGTGTTCCGGGTGGTGATGTTGAAAGTGTCTGACGATCCGGACAAATGGCAAATGTTGAGCGATCCCTGCAGCCTGCTGGTGGGGGCGTCCGAGCATCTGTGGTTCTTGCCGTTTGTGATGCTGGCGATGGTGTTGGTGGAACCTGCGGTGCGGCTGATCCAAACGCCGCGTGCGCTGGCGGTCGCTTTGGCGTGGCTGGTGGCGCTGTCGATGCCGCTGTTCTGGGCGCTGGAACTGCCGGGCCTGCCGGTGCCCGTGCCGCAATGGTTGTTCGCGCTGCCGGTCTATGCGCTGGGCCTGCTGCTGGGGCTGGCGCATCATCTGGGGCGGCCCGGTTGGGCAATGTTGGCCGCGACAGCGCTGAGCGTTCTGGCCTTTGTGCTGTCGGACGGCGCGAAATGGTCGTTCACGATTGTCGTCGCGGTGCTGGCGTTCGAGGCGTTCTGGCGGATGCCCCTGCGCGGACGTTGGCTGCCGGTTCTGGGGCAGGCGGCCTTTGGGATTTATCTGGTGCATCCGTTGTTTTTGCTGGTGATCTACAAGCTGTTCGGAGCCGGGGTGGACCGGGCACTGGCGGCTGTGCTGACCTTCGTGATGTCTTGGGCGGCAGTGTTGCTGCTGCGCCGGATACCCCTCTTTGTGCGGCTGACCTGAGGCTGCGCCCGTGCTAAAAGCCTGCAAGCCCTAACGAAAGCGCGCAATCTTGGCCTCGCCCAATATCATCGCCTATCTGATGCTGATCATCTGGCCGATGGTGTGCTGGCAGTTGTGGCGGCGGCTCGATCCGGCGCGGGCGCTGATCTGGACGATTTTGGGCGGCTATCTGATCATGCCGCCGATGACGGCGCTGGACTTTCCGCTGATCCCTGATCTGGACAAGATTGCGATCCCGAACCTGATGGCTTTGATCTGCGCGGTTTGGCTGTTGAAGGACAAGATCACTTTCCTGCCTGCGGGCGCTGTGGGCAAAGGCCTGATCCTGCTGTTCGTGCTGGCCCCGTTTGCCACGGTTCTGACCAACGGCGACCCGCTGGAGTTCCAGCAGCGCACCATTCAGGGCATGAGGTTCTACGACTCGGTCGCGGCGGTGGCCAATCAGGCAATCGCGCTGTTGCCGTTCTTTCTGGGCCGCCGCTATCTGGGGACGCCTGCAGGGACGCGCGCGGTTTTGGTGGCTTTGGTGGCGGCTGGGCTGGCCTATTCGGTGCCGATGCTGATTGAGGCGCGGTTTTCGCCGCAGATGAATGTCTGGGTCTACGGCTTTTTCCAGCACGACTTTTTCCAGACCATCCGGCAGGGTGGCTATCGCCCCGTGGTGTTCTTGCCGCATGGATTGTGGGTGGCCTTCTTTGCGCTGATGGCGCTGCTGGCGTCTTTGGTCATGTTGCGCGAAAGCCCCGCCGAGGCGCAGCCAAAGGCGGCATTGATCCTGATTTACCTGTTCTACATGCTGCTGGTGTGCAAAAGTGCCGGGCCCTTGGTCTATCTGGTCAGCATTGGGCCTTTGCTGATCTTTGCGCCGACGCGGGTGCAGATACTGGTGGCGGCTGTGATGGCGGCTTTGGTGATAGCCTATCCGATCCTGCGCGGGGCGCATCTGGTGCCGCTGGACCAGATTCTGGATTTTGCCAGCAGTTTCAGCGTCGATCGCGCCTATTCGCTGCAATTCCGCATTGAGAATGAAGAGATTTTGCTGGACCGCGCTCAGGAACGGCCATGGTTTGGGTGGGGCGGCTATGGGCGCAATTTCCTGCGCGACCCGATCACGGGCGAGATGACGAACATTGCCGACGGCGCCTGGATCATTGTGTTGGGGATGAACGGCTGGCTGGGCTATATTGCCGAATTCGGGCTGACTGCGCTGCCCCTTCTTGCCTTGGCGCGCGAGGTTTTGGTGCGGGGGGCGGTGATTTCACGGACGACGGCGGCGCTGGCCCTGATCTTGGCGGCGAATATGGTCGATCTGCTGCCGAATGCCACGCATATCCCGTTCACATGGCTGATGGCCGGGGCCTTGATGGGTGAGGCGGAACGGATGGCAAGCTTGCGGCGCGATGTGGTGCGGGCGGCAGAGCAGGCGTTTCAGCATGGCGGGCGACCGAAACGGACGGTGATCTGATGGTACGGGTGGATATCGGGGTTTTTGCCCACAATGAGGTTGCGGGGATTGCTGCGATGGTGGCGCGGTTGGCGGCTCAGGATATCTGGCAGGACGCTGGGATTTCGGCGCGTGTGCTGGTGTTGGCCAATGGCTGTCGTGACGCGACGGCTGACGTGGCGCGCGCGGCGGCGATCGGCTCGGGGGTCGAGGTGGTGGATATTGCACGGGGTGGCAAGTCGCGCACTTGGAACCGCTTTGTGCATGATCTGTCGCGCAAGGACGCCGATGTGCTGATGTTTGTCGATGCGGATATCGAGTTTCGCGATGACGGGGCGTTTGGGGACATGTTGCGCAATCTGGGTGGGCTGTGGGTGCTGAACAGTCAGCCGGTGAAGGACACCGTGGTGCGGCCAGAGGGTTTGTCGCGCAAAGACAGGTTCATTGCGGCGGCCGCAGGGGGCTTGGACAACTGGAAAACCGCCGTCTGTGGGTCTTTGTATGCGATGCCGGCAGAGGTGGCGCGGCGGTTTCATCTGCCGATCGGCCTGCCGGTTGAAGATGGCTTTCTACGCGCCATGGTGCTGCGTGATGCGATCACCGGCCCCGAGGATTTCAGCCGGATCAATGGGTTGGAGGGGATGTTTCACGTTTATGGATCAGAGCGGACCATTGCCGGGTTGATCCGGCATCAGGTGCGGATCGTGATCGGGTCGGCGGTGAATTACGCCTGCTTTGGGGCAATTGACCGGCTGCCACTGGATCAGCGCCACACCGAATTGGCGCGGGCGGCGGCGGATGAGACTTGGGTTGCGCGCGCGATCAAGGCGCGGTTGCCGGAATGGCCGGGCGGTTATGTTCCGCTGCATTTCCTGACCAAGCGGCTGGCAAAGGCCGCACAAAACCCGCGCGATCTGCTGCGGCCCAAGCGGTTGGCGATCACGGTTTTGGGCTTCGGCTTTGATGCAATCGTCTATGTGCGGGCGCAATGGGCCATGTGGCGCGGCACGGGTGCGGGGTTCTGGTAAGAATTTCGCCACATTCCCCGCCATAACTGGGCCGCATTGGGGCATTACACGGGTACTGTCGCGGCAAGGGTGGCACCCCATTTTTGGGCGCGACCGGGTGATTTTTGTGATACGTTTTGTGGGCTTGTCCTTTGGCGTTTTGGCCAGGGATGGGGAAGGAAGAGCGGACCGATGAGTGGTGATCTGGATCTGTCAGGGATCGGCGATAGCGATATCGCCGTGGTTGGCATGGCGGCGCATCTGCCGGGTGCGGCGGACATCGGCGCTTATTGGGACAATCTTCGGCTGGGCATCACTTCGATCCGCGTGCTGACCGAGGCGGAATTGCTGGCGGCTGGCGAAAGCCCCGCGCGCCTTCGCAAGCCAAACTATGTGTCAGCGGCGGCGGTTCTGGACGGGTTTGAACGGTTTGATGCCGATTTCTTCGGCTTTTCGCCGAAAGAAGCCGCGATCATGGACCCGCAGCACCGGCAATTCCTTGAGGTGGCATGGGAGGCATTGGAAAACGCCGGCCATCCGCCTGAGAATTTCAAGGGCGCGATCGGGGTTTATGCGGGCTGCGGCATGGGCAGCTATTTCTATTTCAACCTGTGCTCCAACCCCGAACTGGTCGATCAGACCGGCATGTTCCTGCTGCGCCACACCGGAAATGACAAGGATTTTCTGTCCACGCGCGTCTCTCATATCTTCGATCTGAAGGGCCCGTCGATCAACCTGCAGACCGCCTGTTCCACGTCTTTGGTGGCGGTGCATTTCGCGAGCCAGGCATTGTTGAACGGCGAATGTGACATGGCTTTGGCCGGGGGCGTGACCATTGAACTGCCCCACGCGCGCGGCTACCTGTTCACGGAAGGCGAGATTCTGTCGCCGGATGGCCAATGCCACGCCTTTGATCATCGCGCCCAAGGCACGGTGTTCGGGTCGGGTGCCGGAGCGGTGGTGTTGCGGCGTGCGGTGGATGCGGTGCGCGATGGCGATCATATTTGGGC
>JBIHZO010000503.1:0-2773 GCA_044231405.1 Cypionkella sp.
CGGCTGTGAAAGAGGCTGATCTTTATCCTGACCTGAAGGCCTATCTGGAACGCCAGGGCTACACGGTGAAGGCCGAGATCGGTGCTTGTGATCTGATGGCGCGGCGGGGGGATGAGCCTGCGGTTGTTATCGAAATGAAGCTGACGTTTTCGCTGGCGCTGGTGATGCAGGGCGTGGCGCGGCAGGCGCTGTTTGACGACGTCTATCTGGCGGTGCCGGTGGCGGAAAGGGGTTGGAAGCTGCGCTACAAGGACATCATCGCACTGTGTCGCCGGTTGGGGCTGGGGTTGCTGGCGGTGAGGCCGGGGCAGGTGGAGGCGCATCTGGACCCGGCCCCCTATGTGCCGCGCAAGTCCACGTTGCGGGCCGGGCGGTTGTTGCGCGAGTTTGACCGGCGGGTGGGCGATCCGAATTTGGGCGGCACCACGGGGGTCAAACGGATGACAGCCTATCGGCAAGACGCGCTGCGCTGTCTGGTGGTCTTGCAGGGCGGGCCGTTGAAGGCGTCTGCGGTGTCCCGCGCGACAGGGGTTGCACGGGCGGCGGCTTTGATGCGGGATGATCACTATGGCTGGTTCGAACGCGTCAGTCTGGGCATTTACGCTTTGACGCCAAAGGGTTGCGCGGCAATGCTGGATCATGGCGACGAGATCGCACGGCTTGGAGGGCGGGATGGCACATAGCTTTGCGGTGCGGGTCTATTATGAAGACACCGATCTGGCCGGGATCGTCTATTATGCCAACTATCTGAAGTTCATTGAACGCGCGCGCACGGAATGGGTGCGGGGACTGGGCGTGGATCAGACCCGCTTGCGGGCCGAACAGGGCATCGTCTTTGCCGTCCGCCGTGTCGAGGCAGACTATCTGCGCCCGGCGCGGTTTGAAGATGACCTGACCGTCACCACCGCATTGCTGGTCATCGGCGGCGCGCGGATTGAATTGCGCCAGGAGGTCATGCGAGGGGATGAGCGGCTGTTCACGGCGCTGGTGGTGCTGGTCTGTCTGCATGACAGCGGCCAGCCGGTGCGGGTGCCTGCCGATGTTCGCGCGGTGTTGCAGCCCTGAGCGCCGCCCTTTTTGGCAGCATTCTGCCCGCCCACGCAGATGTGTTGGCATTCCGTCGCGATTGCAGATAGAATCGTCCCCAATAGGCGGCCAAAGAGCCGTGACAACAAGAGCAGGCGTAATGGAAACCGAAGCCATCGGCATGGCAGCAGAGATTGATTTCTCTTTGTTCGCCCTATTTGCACGCGCGACATTCACGGTGAAAATCGTGATGATCGGGCTGATGATCATGTCCTTCTGGTCATGGTCCGTCATCGTGCGCAAACACATCCTGTTCCGCAAATCGCGGGCCGAAGCCTCAGTGTTTGACCGTGATTTCTGGTCTGGTGAGCCTTTGGACGAGCTGTTCGAGAAGATCGGCAGCGAACCGCAGGGGCCGTCCGAGAAAATCTTTGCCGCCGGCATGCTGGAATGGCGGCGCTCTCATCGTCAGGACGGCGGGCTGATCGCGGGTGCGCAGGCGCGGATTGACCGGGCGATGGATGTCGCCATCAACCGCGAGAGTGAGCGTTTGAACAAGGGCCTGTCCTTTCTGGCCACCACCGGCTCCACCGCGCCCTTCATCGGGCTGTTCGGCACCATCTGGGGCATCAAGCACTCGTTTGAACAGATCGCGATTTCCCAGAACACCAACCTTGCCGTTGTGGCGCCGGGCATCGCCGAGGCGTTGTTGGCTACCGGGATCGGCCTGATTGCCGCGATCCCGGCGGTGGTGTTTTACAACAAGCTGAACTCGGATTCGGAGCACATCCTGGGTGGCTACGAGTCCTTTGCTGACGAGTTTGCCACCATCCTGTCGCGCCAGTTGGACGCGTAGACCATGGGCGCGGGGGTGATGAAGAAATCGGGTGGCGGGCGGCGTGGGCGCAGGCGCGGGTCGGCGGCGGCGATGAGCGAGATCAACGTCACACCCTTCGTGGACGTGATGCTGGTGCTGCTGATCATCTTCATGGTGGCAGCGCCCATGATGCAGGTGGGGGTGCCGATCGAACTGCCCGATACGGCGGCGAGTGCGATGCCCGATGAACAGGAAGAGCCGCTGACGGTGTCGATCACCGCCGATGGCCTGCTGCTGATTCAGGACACCGAGATTTCCGATGATCAGTTGATCCCGAAACTGACCGCCATCGCCGCCGAGCGCACATCGGACAAGGTGTTCCTGCGGGCCGACGGGGCGCTGGCCTATGAGCGGGTGGCGCAGGTGATGGGGGCGCTGAATTCGGGCGGTTTCAACAACATCGGACTGGTCACCGATGCTGGTGGCCCCGCGATGGACGGCAATTAAGGGCGGCTGATGGATCGCGGCACAACCATCTCTGGCATCGGGCATCTTGGCCTGATCCTCTGGGTCGCGCTGGGGGATTGGCTGTTTGCGCCTGCCGAAGTGCCGCCGATTGCGGTGGCGAATGTGTCGATGATTTCGGAATCCGACTTCAAGGCCTTGCAGGCCTCCGCTCCGAAACCTGCCGAGAAACCTGCCGAAGCCGCGCCCGAAGTGGCTGCCCCCGAACCTGTGCAACCCGATCTGCCGCCTGCGGAACCTGTGCCGGAACCCGTCGCACCCGCGCCCGTGGAACCTGCGCCGCAGCCGGAACTGCCCGCCGAAGTGCCGGTGTCAGACGCGCCGCAACCGATCGAAACGCCGCCTCCGGTGGCCGAGATTGCGCCGATTGAACAGCCGATCCCGACGCCCAAGGTGGACAAGAAG
>JBIHZO010000505.1:0-2761 GCA_044231405.1 Cypionkella sp.
TGGCGAGAACATCGAATTTTCCGAAGGCTTTACCGAGTTGCACACCCGCATCTATGAAGAAGTGCTGGCTGGCCGTGGCTTTAGCGTTGAAGAAAACCGCGTGGCCATCGAGACCGTTACGCAGATCAGGACGGCCATGCTTGCCCCCGTTGGCGACCTGGCCCATCCGTTTGCAAGGTAAGGCAATGGGCTATTATCAGCATCCCAGCGCCATCGTAGATGAAGGCGCACAGATTGGTGACGGCTGCCGGGTCTGGCATTTTGTGCATGTCTGCGCCGGGGCGCAGATTGGCAAAGCCGTTTCGCTGGGACAGAACGTCTTTGTCGGCAACAAGGTGTCGATCGGCGACAACTGCAAAATCCAGAACAACGTGTCGGTCTACGATAATGTTACTTTGGAAGAAGGCGTGTTCTGTGGCCCATCGATGGTGTTCACGAATGTCTACAATCCGCGGGGTCTGATCGAACGAAAGGACCAGTACCGTGACACGCTGGTGCGCCGGGGGGCGACACTTGGTGCAAACTGCACGATTGTCTGCGGCGTAACGATTGGTGCTTATGCCTTTGTCGGAGCGGGTGCAGTCGTGAACCGGGACGTCCCCGATTTTGCGCTTGTCGTCGGAGTGCCGGCCCAGAAAATCGGTTGGATGAGCGCGTTCGGCGAACAACTTGACCTGCCGACTGAAGGCGAGGCGACCGCGATTTGTCTTCACAGCGGAGACACATATACCTTGGCAGGTGGTAAAGTGACCCGAAAGGAAGCGGACGAATGATCCCTTTTATGGACCTCGCGGCACAGCAAGATCGGTTGCGGCCCGAGATTGAGGCCGGGATTGCGCGCGTTCTGGCGCATGGGCAGTATATTCTTGGGCCGGAAGTCGCCGAACTGGAAGACCGGCTTGCGACCTATGCGGGGGCTGCGCATTGCATCACGGTCGCCAATGGCACTGATGCATTGCAGATCGCGCTCATGGCCATTGGTGTTGGGCCGGGTGACGAAGTGATCACTCCGGGTTTCACCTATATCGCCACCGCCGAAGCCGCCGCCATTCTGGGGGCCAAGGTGGTCTATGTTGATGTGGACCCTGTCAGTCTTAACATGGACGCGGCTTTGCTGGAGGCGGCGATTACGCCGCGCACCAAGGCGATTCTGCCAGTGTCTTTGTACGGTCAATGCGCCGATTACGACGCCATCAACACCATCGCGGCCCGCCACGGGATTGTGGTGATCGAGGACGCAGCCCAAAGCTTTGGGGCGGGCTACAAGGGCGTAAAATCCTGCAACCTGACCACCATTGCCTGCACAAGCTTTTTCCCGTCCAAGCCCCTGGGATGCTATGGTGATGGCGGGGCGATGTTCACCTCTTCGCCAGAACTGGCAAAGGCGATGCGCCAGATCGCAAGGCATGGGCAGGAGAAGCGCTATCATCATGTGCGCATCGGCATGAACTCGCGCCTTGACACGTTGCAGGCAGCCATCCTGTTGCCGAAACTGGCCATACTGGATGACGAAATTGTAGCCCGTCAGCGCGTGGCCGACACCTATGCCGTCGGGTTGCGCAGCATCGGCATCTCGCCGCCCGAAATCGCGCCGCATAATATCAGTGTCTGGGCGCAGTATACAATCCGCGTGCAGGACCGCGACCGCGTACAGGCAGAGCTGGCAGCGGCAGGCATCCCGACGGCGGTGCATTACCCGCTGCCATTGAACCGTCAGCCAGCGGTGGCCGACCCGGACGCCCATTTGCCCAACGGTGACACGGCGGCCCAGCAGGTGATGAGCCTGCCAATGCACCCCTACATGTCGGTTGCAACTGTTGAACGTGTGGTCAGCGCCTTGGGCATGGTGATACGTTGATGCGCAAATTGCTTGCCAGCAGCCTGTTTCGGGACACAGCCAAGCTTGTCTTGGGCACCGCTGGCGGGCGAGCAATCTTGTTGCTGGCGCTTCCGCTGATCTCGCGCCTGTTCGGGCCGGATGATTTCAAACTGCTGGCGGTTTTCATCGCGCTGATCAGCACAGTGTCAGTCGCAGCCTGCCTGCGGCTGGAGATTGCCATCCCTCTGGCCGAAACCGACGACGACGCCGCAAATTTGCTGGCGATGTCGCTGCTGTCGGCGGCGACCATTTCGGCAGTGTTGCTGGCCCTTTCAGGTGTGGCCCCGGTCGCTTTTGCCACCGCCTTGGGCACTTCCGAAATCGCCCCCTATCTGTGGCTGGTGGCGATCGGGATATTCCTGACCGCCAGCTACACCGCCCTGCAATTCTGGGCGACGCGGTTGCGCCGGTTTGGCATCATCGCCCGCACCCGCGTCGTGCAGGCTGTGACCGGGGTTGTGACCATGCTGGGGCTGGGTTGGCTTGGGCTTGCGCCGATCGGGTTGCTGCTGGGCAACATGCTCACATTGGGGGCAGGCGGGGTGTCGCTGGCATTGCAGGCCCTGCGGCATGACCGCGGCCGATTGCGGGCCATCACCCCCGCCGCGATGCTCCGGACCCTGACGAAATACCGCCGCTACCCGGTCTTCTCCACGCCAGAGGCGCTGGCCAATGTTGCGGGCATGCAGGTCCCGGTCCTGATGATCGCCGCGTTTTCGGGGGCCGAGGCCGGGCAGTTGTTCCTGGCCATGCAGGTGATGGCGGCCCCTCTGGCGCTGATCGGGGCGTCGGTGGGGCAGGTTTATGCATCGCGCGCCAGCGAAGAGTTGCGCAACGGCACCCTGCACCGCTTTACCCTGACCATGATGAAGCGCCTGTTCC
>JBIHZO010000504.1:0-2761 GCA_044231405.1 Cypionkella sp.
GGTCACTTTGCGGCCCAATTCCAGGCTTGGCTGCCCTTGGCGGCCCGCGCCGGTGGGCAGAGCCAGATCAAATGTCTCGGCTTTGAACACCTGACCCGGCCCGATTTCGCCCTCGATCAGGTTCATTGCCGGCGATCCGATGAAACCCGCGACAAAGAGATTCGCCGGCCGATCATAAAGCTCAAGCGGCGCGCCGACCTGCGAAATCCGGCCCTCGCGCATCACCACGATCTTGTCGGCCATGGTCATCGCTTCGATCTGATCGTGGGTCACATAGACAGTCGTGGTCTTCAGCCGCAGGTGCAACTCTTTGATTTCGGTGCGCATCTGCACGCGCAGTTTGGCGTCAAGGTTGGACAGCGGCTCGTCAAACAGGAACACCTGCGGATCGCGCACAATCGCACGGCCCATCGCCACGCGTTGACGTTGGCCGCCCGAAAGGGCGCGGGGAAAGCGGTCAAGATAGGGGGTCAGCCCCAACACTTCGGCCGCGCGTTCGACCTTGGCGCGCACTGCCGCCTTGTCCATGCCACGCATTTTCAGTGCAAAGCCCATGTTGGCGGCCACTGTCTTGTGCGGGTAAAGCGCATAGTTCTGGAACACCATGGCAATGTCACGTTCCGACGGCGGCAGGTTGTTCACCCGGCGCGGGCCAATCAACACGTCGCCTGCCGTCACTTCCTCCAGCCCGGCAATCATCCGCAGCAGGGTGGATTTGCCGCAACCGGACGGGCCGACCAGCACCACAAATTCGCCGTCGGCAATGTCAAGGTTCAGCCCATGGATCACTTGGGCCGCACCGTAAGCCTTGCGCAGATCGCGGATAGTCACCTCGGCCATGCCACTTCTCCATACTTTTGCCAAAGCAGTAGCGAAGGGGGGCGGGCCTGTCTATCTGCTGAACATACTAACATGTTAGAATCTTGACAGGGCCACAACCCCGCGCCAAGCTGCCCCCGGGGAAAGCGACCAAGGGAAGGGAGGCCCTGCAACGCGCGCCGGCCGTGGATCGGCATTTGGCGCATTCCATTCCACCTGAGAACAACACGCAAACGCCCCGGTCAAAGGCCGCAGAGGGCAAATGAGAGGGAGGAACCTCGTGAAGGTTGAAATCTACAAAGCAGCGATGCAGGCGAAGCTGAGCCGCCGTGGCATGCTGCAAGGGGCGACCATTTTGGGCGCGATGGCCGCGATGCCGCGCGTCTTGGGCTTTGGCCCCGCAGCGGCGCAAGAGTCGCTGCGCGCACAGATTCTGGCGATTCCGGGCGTGGGCAAGGGCAGCCCCACCGATGCCGATTGGCAAAAAGTGGGCGAGTTGTGCCTGGGGGCCACCAAGGCCAATGTGGCCGAGGGTGAGTTTGCCGGCGTCGAGCTGACCTTCATGGGCTTGAACAACCAGAACCTGCACAACTTGCTGTTCCGGGGCTTCCTGAAGTCATGGGAAACCTACACCGGGGCCAAGATCAACTGGATCGACCTTGCTCAGGCCGATTACAACCCGCGCCTGCAGCAGGCGATTGCCACCGGCACCGTGGATTTCGATATCATCGAAATGGGCGCGCCGTTTGAAGGCGACACCGCAGGCAAAGGCCTGCTGGATGAGATGCCCGATTGGGTCAAGACCCAGATCGAGATGGACGACTATGTGAACTACCTCAAGGCCCCGGTCGGCACCTGGGGTGGCAAGACCTACCGCATCACCATCGACGGTGACTGCCACACATTCGCCTATCGCAAGGATTACTTCGGCGAAGGCGCAATTGGCGGGGCCGAAGTGCCGAAGACCTGGCAGCAGGTCAATGCGGCGTCCAAGGCTGTCATTGGCCAGACCGATCCGCTGACCGGCTTGCCCGCGTTCGGCTATCTGGACCCGCTGAAGGGCTGGGGTGGGTTCGGCTTCTACTTCCTGGAAAACCGCGCCGCCGCCTATGCCAAGCACCCGTCCGATCCGGCATGGCTGTTTGACGCCGACACCATGAAGCCGCGTGTCAACAACCCGGCCTGGGTGCAGGCGATTCAGGACGTGATGGACCTGATTGCGACACCGGGGGCCTATCCGGCTGACCAGATCAACGCCGACCCGGGCACCACGGCGTTTTCGCAGTTCCTGGCCGGCACGGGTTCCATGCTGACATGGTGGGGCGACGTCGGCTCGTCGGCGCGCACCTCTGACAGCTCGGTCGTGGGCGATGTGGTGGGCTTTGGCATCAATCCCGGCTCGGACAAGGTATACAACTCGGCCACCGGGGCCTGGGAGGAAACCTACAACGAGTCGCCGAACATGGCCTATCTGGGCTGGGGCGTTTACGTCACCAACCGCGTGTCGGGCGATGAGAAAAAGCGCAAGGCGGCATGGTCGGCGGCGGCGCATCTGGGCGGCAAGGATCTGTCCTTGTGGACGGCGGCCTATCCGTCGGGCTTCCAGCCCTACCGCAACAGCCACTTCCAGTATGATGAATGGGCAGCGGCGGGCTATGACAAGGCCTTTGTCGAGGACTACCTGGGGTCGAATGCCGACAGCTACAACCACCCCAACGCCGCGATTGAACCGCGGATCCCGGGCATCTTCCAATACTACTCGGTGGCCGAAGATGAACTGGCCAAGGGCTATTCCGGCCAGTACAAATCGGCTCAGGAAACCGCAGATGCCATCGCTGCGGCCTGGGAGAAGATCACCGACCAGATCGGCCGTGACAGCCAGATTGCGCTGTACAAGGCATCCTTGGGGATGTGACCCTGCCATCGGGGTGCGCCTTAAAAG